>NZ_JARPLC010000093.1:12084-20656 GCF_032350395.1 Limnospira sp. PMC 289.06 | reverse complement strand
GGCGGGTTCTGCTGTCAACCCGGCATCCCCACCAGGATATGAATAAACCCGCCCTCACCCACCATAATCAATCATCAATTCCTCACCAGGATATGAATAAACCCGCCCCAACTATTGGCTTTTTTTATTCATTCATAGTCTTATAAGTCGATACTGCTGAAGGTGAGCTGCGGTTGAGATAGCGGAAAATCCAATACTTAAATACCGCATCTAATATAACCGGAAATGTCGCAATAAACAGAAAGTTAAAATCTCGGCTTTCTGCTACTCCCAAATGTCTAGCCACACTTTCCAGAATTACCTCCCAACCGTGGGGGGAGTGGAAACCTACGAACATATCAGTTAACAAAATCAGGATAAATGCCTTCGCGCTATCACTGAGGCCATAAATTATATCCCCCATAAATGATTTCACAACTTGCACTTCTGCCTTGTTGTTAGACAAAATCAAGACAAACGTAAACACTGATATGATATCAGCAAAAATATTTTTAATAGAATTAGCACTTAATGAGCGATATTCCTCAGCAATTTTGATAGCTTTGGCTTGGGTTCTTTCCTCTAACTCTTCCGGGGTTAATTCTGGTATGAAACCCACCATCATCTCAAACTTTAACCTAGACTCATATCTCTCAATTTCCATTAAGGCTTCTTCTTCCATGTCAACATTCATAAATAGGGGGGTGTTTTCATTAACCCAAAACCTATCAACTAAGGGACCAATCACAAAGTTTTTCGACAATTGCTGAGTCAAAAGTGGCACTAAAATCAAGATGAGAATAAATCTAATCGCAATAATGGTTTTAACTTTCGATTTCCGATAATCTTTAATCACCTGTTCTTCCGACTCTGGGTTAAGTTCCCGTTTAATCCGAGTCACAGTTCTGAGCAAAGTTCGAGGTAGAAAGCTAGTGCCGGAGTTTTCAGATTGGAGGTTGTCTTTAAGATTATTTTCGGCTTTTGGTGGAGAAATGGGAATATCGGAACTGAGAATAGACTTAGACTTTGTGGGAAGCGAAACCAGTCCATTCTCTGGCTGATTAGGTATCAGAGAACGACTTTCTAAGTCTTCGACTTTTACCAAGGATTTAGATGGTGATGGTACTTGTTTGGGGGATGGTTTTTTCTGATAACGGTTAGTGACAGCATCAATAAATTCTAGTTTTTCACAGATTATGTCAATGGTATCGGCATCTTGATTTCGGTCATAATTGCGGTCATCAATATCATCCGGATTCCGCAACTTGCGATTAAGTTCGGCGGGGTCTATTTGTTCAGAGATACCTAAAATAGAGCGGCTAGTGTTAAATTCTGCTAACCGCATTTGAATGATTTGTAAATACTTATTAACCTCGGATTTAAAATAAGACAAGACTCGATCGCTATATTCATCCGAAGACGACCCGATCGCCTCACCATGAAAATGCTCATTTTCCAGAGATCGTATTTTTAGAGCTGCATCATAAGCCTGATCTAAAGCTCGATCAGGAGTATCACGAAACCACTGATTAGCACGATTGAGAAACCGCTTAAACTGAGTCCAATTTGAGGATGTCATAGTGAGTTGCCAAAAACACCTATTTGAGGTTAGGCGCGAAACAATGGTAATGTACGGGGTATATTAGCACTTTTAATAACATGGCTGTGGTTTGGGAATCACTGTGGATTACCGGAGGCTCACGAACAGGTAAAACTACCCGTTTGGTAGAGCAATTTTGTCTGTGGAGTCAAATGTATGTAGGCGCTCTCAACGCGCCCTATTCAGCCCCATTTCAACCCAAGCACCCTCTACAAGGCTTGCGTCCCCTAGTTTTGGCCGCCAATGGAACCAATAAAAGGCATTTAGTTGATAGGATAACCCAAGCGTCGGCTGGACAATATCCATTTTCCGCCATCACCATTATGGGATTTTTTCAGGCGGAAGTGCTTTTGTTCTGGCCTTTACTCATTGAAGCCCTAGACCTGAGAGCCCAATTTCCCCAGAGGTTGCGTCCTGAACTAGAACAGGAACTTGCCAGCCAACTTTGGAGTCCTGAAATCGATAGTGGAAAACTCACGGACTTTGGGAGAGGGCGCGATCGCATTGTCCGTACAACCCTCGACCTATTACAACTAGCAGGACTCAGCGGCACGCCTGTTGAAGATCTGCCTAGTATTTTAGAACGCCATCAGGCTTTTGATGCCATTGGTGAGACCACCTACACCTGTATGACCGAGATGCTGCTACGTTGGCAAAATTGGTGTCAGCAAAGGGGATTACTAACTTATGGCATTATAGCCGATTTATATTGGCGACATTTGTTGAAGCATCCCACCTATCAACGGCATCTGCTCCATCAGCATCGAGTTATTTTAGCCGATGATGTGGATGAATACCCAGCGATCGCCCGCCATTTATTCGAGTTTCTATTAGAGAATCAAGTGATGGGAGTATTTACTTACAATCCCCAAGGTGCAGTCAGACTAGGTTTAGGGGCAGATCCTAAATATCTAGCACAGTTGCAAGATCGCTGTCAGATAGAACAGCTTTCTCCGGTCGAGGGTTTAGCAGAAACTCTGGGTGCTGAGGTTTTGTCATGGCTCAATCAAGATTATGGTAACTTTCCCGACTTGAGTCACTCTCAGCAGTCAGTTTTGGCGATCGAAACCACTTCTAGGGCTGAACTATTGCGGCGGACGGCTACAACCATCATAGAAGCGGTTAAAAATGATCAGGTACAGCCCCAGGATATTGCTATCATCGCTCCGGGGTTAGATGCGATCGCCCGCTATACTATTCGAGAAATTTTAACCCATGAGGGTATTGCCCTAGAAGAAATTCAACCACAGCAACCGCTGATCACTTCTTCGATAGTGCGATCGCTGCTGACCCTACTCGCCTTAGTATATCCAGGCTTAGGGCGGTTAGTAGATAGAGATGCGATCGCCGAAATGCTGACCATTATCAGTAGCCATATCCCAGAGAGCAAACACAGCAGCACATCAGACCCCGACTCACCCGCCGCCAATTTTCCCATCCATAATGCGATCGATCCAGTGCGAGCCGGTTTATTAGCTGATCACTGTTTCGCCCTTGATTGGCAAAATCCGAAATTATTGCCAATTAATGCCTTTCCACGCTGGGACCGCCTCGGCTACCGTGCCGCCAACACCTATAAATATATTTGTGAGTGGTTATCCCTACAGCAACAGAAGTATCATCAGAACCTCCTCCCCAGTCCTGTCGCCTTATTAGACCGAGCCATCCAGGAATTTTTCATTCCTAGGGTTACAGGTTCACCAGCGTTAATCATAGACATGAATCGCCCAATCCTAAAAGCCTTCGCACAAATCGACCTGTTGCGGGAATTAATGGAAACCGCCATCCACTTTTGGGATATTTATACCAGAGACAAACCCCAGCCATCACCCCTAGAAACCGTCGAAATCACTGGCCAATTTATTGAACTGTTGCGCCGAGGAGTTGTTACCGCCAACCCCTACCCCGTGGGAGAAATGGCTGTTAAGGCTCCTGCTGTCACCCTCGCCACCATTTTCCAATACCGTGTCAATCACCAATCCCATTCCTGGCACTTTTGGCTTGATGCAGGTTCCCCCCTCTGGTTCCAAGAGGGAGCTAGTAGCCTTTGGGGTGCGCCTGTGTTTCTCCAAGATATTCAACAGCAGAGACAGCCTTGGACCAGTGAAGATATGATGGCAGCCAATCAGCAAAGACTACAAAGGATTGTGTGGGATTTATTAAGTCGGGTTAGCGATCGCCTTTATCTCTGTCATAGTGAATTATCAGTTAATGGTCAAGAACAACTCGGACCTCTTCTACCCCTTGTCAGTAGTGTACCAACGCGGTAAAAATGGGGGTAATATGAATCCAATTCAATTTCTGAAATCCCGTTCAATACCCCCCTAAGTTCATGAGAACATCCCCAAAACACAAAAAATTTGCATCTGCTAATTAATTACCAATTCGGCTATAATTAACCATTAAAAGTCAATTTTAATTGTGTTTCCATGAAAAACATCCTCAATAATACATCTTAATTGACCCTAATCAGTCACCGAGAAATCTGAATAATTTATGATTAAAAGTCACAGTTTCTGCGATATTTACGCTAGTAGGATTGACTGATCCATCATTAATCTGTTTAAATTGATACCCATTCATCTTATGTCGATGACTTCAAATCACCGATGTGGCTACCTTGCCCAAATCAAGCCCCAAAATCATAACCATTAGCATCAATTGACATAGCCTAATCGTTAAAATAACCCCTTGTCTATGCCAAAATTCCCAAGTCATCATCAATTAGGAGTCACGCCATGACCAGTTCAACCATTCCCACCACCCCTGCTCAACTTGCGTTGCGAGTATCTCCTGGAGATCAAATTCTCAGCCTCAACCAAGTTGTTCTCATCTTTCCCGCCGAACCAATACCCAACAGATTTGAAACCTTCCCAGGGTCCATCACCAACATATTACCGGCCTCCAACGGCTTAGGGGATACCCTACTGGGAGAGGGAGGAATCACACTATTTGTTCCCGATGAGCCAGGCTTTGAAGCTACAATTCAAGGTAGCAGTGAAACCGTAATAGTAGTGAGAGCCGGCGGACAAGACCAAGGATTCCTCACCGTTCTAAATCGAGAACCCGGTAGACTCCAAAGCCGTGCAGACGGCTCCTTTGTCTTTATCCCTGACGATGCAGGAGACCCAGAGCCAGACCCAGGGACTGACCCATCACCAGATCCAGGAACTGACCCAGGAACTGACCCAGACCCAGAACCCAGAGAAAATCAACCTCCCATAGCCAACGATGTTTTTGTCACCACCAGCCAGGGACAAGACACCTTTTTTGATGTACTCTTCAACGACACAGACCCAGACGGAGATACCCTCAGCGTTCAAAACTTCAGCAGCACCGCCAACGGAAGCCTAATCTTCAACGGTGCCGGAATATTCACCTATCGACCCAACCCAGACTTCTTTGGTACTGATGGCTTTAGTTACAATGTCACCGACGGCACAGACTCCGACCTAGCGCAAGTGGTGATCTCAGTTCAACCAGGCGACTTTGCCCAAATCATCGAAGGAATAGGTCAAGGAACCACCGGAGATGACTCTATTATCGGCTCATCAGGGGATGATGTCATTAATGGTTTAGCTGGAAACGATACCATCTTCGGTTTAGCTGGAAACGACCTCCTACAAGGTGACGAAGGCGACGATCTACTCTTCGGCAACCAAGGCAACGATACCCTAGACGGCGGACCGGGTAATGATACCGCCTATGGAGGTCAGGACAATGACCTGATGATTGGTGGAGATGGTAATGACTTACTATTCGGCAACCTCGGCAACGATACCCTATTGGGGGGACCTGGTGCAGATTCTATGTATGGCGGGGACGGCAACGACTGCATTCGGGGTGGTGTTGGGAATGACTTGATTTTTGGCGACAAAGGTAATGATATCCTCTGGGGAGATGACGGCAACGACACTATTTATGGTGGGGAGGGAGATGATTTAATCTTCGGTAATGATGGTGCTGATCTATTATTTGGGGGAGTTGGCAACGATACTATTTTTGGCGGACCAGGAAACGATACTATCATCGGCGGGGAAGGCGATGATCAAATTGCTGGAGAAGTGGGAGATGATTTATTATTCGGGGGTCCCGGAGCTGATACCCTAACAGGTGGTTCCGGTAGTGACACCTTTGCGATCGCCGAAGGTAGTGGCGGCGGTAGCGTAGAAGAAGCTAATGTCATTAATGACTTCACTGGTGGGACTGATAAAATTGGTTTGTTGGGGAACCTCACCTTTGAACAACTCAGCATTACCCAAAGCGAGGAAAACGCCGGGAATGCTATTATCCGTAATGGTAGTGATGGAGAGTTCCTAGCAGTTCTCATTGGGGTTAACAGCAATAACCTAACCGCCTCCGATTTTGTCCCCGTCGTCGGCTTGGACATCGGCATACCCACACCACCCACACCGACACCACCGACACCACCGACACCACCGACACCACCGACACCACCGACACCCACACCGACCCCTCCTGTACCTCCACTTCCGCCACCCCCACCCCCTATCAACTTGCCACCTAACGCAGTTGATGACCGGGTGAGACGAGGGGTAAACCAACCAGTGACCTTTGACGTACTCGCCAATGATAGCGACCCTGAAGGGGAACCTATTAGGGTGATTGAATTTACCATGACCACTGGGGGGGGCTTAATCCAAAGTCCTGCTGACCCCAGAGGCGGAACATTTACTTATACTCCTAATCCTGGCTTTGTAGAGCCGGAAACCTTTACCTATACCATAACTGATGGTAGTGGTAACACTGCCCAAGCCACTGTATTTATACAGGTTAATCAACCGCCAGAATTAGTAGTTAATCGCGGGATTATCCTACTGCCAACTCAGCAACAAACCATCACAGTTAATAACCTATTTGCCGAAGACCCAGACAATCTTCCGACTGAGGTATTTTATGAGGTATTAAGAGAGCCTCAAGCTGGTATTATGCAGAGATTGGGGACCACCTCCACCGATCGCATTAGAACTGGCGATCGATTTAGCCAAGAAAGCATTAATACTGGTGCTATTATCTACACCTCTGGTAGAGAGTCTGGCGTAGATGATTTAGTATTCCGACTCACAGATAGTGTCGCCACCTTACCCCAGCAAATCTTTAGTATCTCAGTCGTGGATGACTTCATTCAGGGAACTGATGAAGATGACAACATAGTTGGTACAGCCTTGAGTGAGTACATTCAAGGATTTGGTGGTAATGATACCCTTGTGGGTGTTGGCGGTCGAAATATCCTCGAAGGAGGTCCGGGAAATGACTCCCTAGTGGGGGGAAGTGGTAATGATGTCATTGATGGTGGAGAAGGAAACGATACCCTATTGGGTAACGAAGGTAACGACTCTATCTTTGGTGGACCCGGTAACGACTCCATCATTGGTGGTAGTGGAATTAACAGCCTATTTGGAGAAGGTGGAGACGATACCATTATCGGCGGTGATGATGGTAATTTACTCAGTGGTGGTGTTGGTAATGACTCCCTCACTGGTGGCACAGGTAACGATACCATTTTTGGTGGTGATGGTGATGACACCATAATTACTGAGCGAGGCGATAACCAATTATTTGGAGATGACGGCGACGATTTCATCTGGGGTGGAATTGGTCGAGATCTAATTCAAGGAGGACCGGGCAATGATACCCTCATTGGTGGCTCTGGTAATAACACCATTTTTGGTGGACTGGGTAACGATTCTATCGTTGGCGGCAAAGGAGATGACACCCTGTTTGGTGGTGAAGGTAACGACACCATTGAGGGAAGTGCTGGTGATAACAGCATCTTTGGCGGCGCTGGGAATGATTCGATTATAGCCGGACCAGGTAATGATACCGTATTTGCTGGACCAGGTAACGATCAGGTCTATGGTGGTGATGGTAACAACCTCATCTTTGGAGACAGTGGCAATGATACCCTCTATGGTGGCAGTGGAGATGATACCATATCTGGGGGAGCCGGTTCTGACCTACTCACAGGAGATTCCGGTAACAATGTCTTCTACTACCTCAACCCCGGCGAGGGAGTCGATATTATTACTGATTTTAAAGATCCAGGAAACGATCGCTTCTTAATTCTGTCTGGAGAAAACAATTTTGAGGGGTTAGTTCCCACCGTTGGCACCGCCGCCGCACCCCTCCAAAGCGCTATCATTAGCGCTCTCGGCTCAGAAGGTACTGACATTAGCGGACGACAATTAATTATCTTCCAAGACACCTTTGATAATATTCAAGCCGTTAACGCCGCCCTCAAAAATCAAAGGGGTTCAGATGGCGGTTCCGCTTTGATACTCTACCGGAATAACCTCACCTATCAAGGCTTCCGAGGTAACTATATTCTCGGTTTTGACCCGGACTTATCTGATGACAGTTTACCCGCCTTTGACTTGGCTATTCTGGAATCAATTGATCCTTCGACGGATAACATTAGTACCATTATCGGCTCTAATGATTTCACTATTATCTAGCCATAGTTCCTGATTTACCAAACCAGGGGAGAACACTTAAACCCATATCCTCCCCTGTTTCCATCTTCCCCCTAATACTTGATCACTATTAAGGAGTCCCATTATGACTGGTGTTAATATCCCGACCACCCTCGCTCTCATATCTCGCCGAGTTATTCCCGGTAATAGTCTACTAAGCACTAATAATATTGAATTAATTTTTCCCGCTGACCCCATTCCTGGTAAATTTCAAACCTTTGGGGGGGCGATCGGGGATACCATGACCGGAGCCAATGGGGAACTCTTATTTATTCCTGAACAACCAGTTTTACAAGCTGTTTCGATCGCTACCAGTTCCATTGTTTATCTTGAACAAACTGACTCAGGCTTGCAAAGCCTCACCGGACAAGCCGGAGAAACTTTACCTGGTGGTGGCGGGGAAATTCTCTTTCGACCAGAGGGTTTTGAGTTTCCCGCACCAACTCCCGCACCAACTCCCGCACCAACTCCCGCACCAACTCCCGCACCAACTCCCGCA
>NZ_JARPLC010000093.1:10901-12075 GCF_032350395.1 Limnospira sp. PMC 289.06 | reverse complement strand
CCCGACCCAGACCCGGAACCAGACCCGGAACCAGAACCCGCACCCGACCCAGAACCAGAAATCATCACCATACAAGGTTCAGGAGTTGGTACAGAGGGAAACGATACCATTCTCGGTAGTGATTTGAATGATGCGATCGATGGCTTGAGTGGTGATAACATCATTTTCGGCTTAGGGGGAGATGACTTTCTGCGAGGAGGTGATGGCGCAGACTCCATTAATGGCAATGCCGGTAATGATACCATCTATGGTGGCGGCGGAGATGATTGTCTGCGGGGTGGTCAAGGTAATGATTTAATTTTTGGTGAAGGTGGGAATGACCTGTTATTCGGCGATAAAGATGCTGATACCCTCTTCGCTGTCTCTGGTAATAACACCATGTATGGAGGTCAAGGTAATGACAGCCTCATAGGGGGTGAAAATGACGACCTGATGTTTGGCGATAAGGGTAACGATACATTAGTAGCTGGTGGTGGTAATAATACCCTTTACGGTGGTGCTGATAATGATTTCCTGTTTGGTGGGACTGGTAACGATTTACTCTTTGGTGATGATGGTAATGATGAACTCGTCGGTGGAAAGGGAAATGATACTATATTTGGCGGTCCCGGTGACGACATAATTTTTGGCGGTGATGGTAATGATATATTAAGAGGCGGAAAGGGTAACGATCGCATCTTTGGAGATGAAGGTAATGATTTACTAGAAGGCGGTCGTGGTGTTGATACCCTCACTGGTGGTGGTGGTAGAAATATATTTGTTGTTGGCTTAATTGTCAGTGCGTCTGAAGGTGGCGGTAGTGTAATTACAGCTACCACTGGCGGCGCTTCCCCAGAATTAGCAGATTTGATCACCGACTTTCAAGCTGGTGTTGACAAAATTGGATTAACCGGAGGACTCACCTTTGCAGATATCGAAATTCGTCGTGGTGAAGGTGCCAATATCAGAAATACATTGCTAATAGACCGCAATACCGGAGACTTTTTAGCAGTTTTATTAAATATAGATCCAGCCATGCTGGATGAAACAGATTTTATCATCGATCCAGACGGACCCTTAGTAGATCCTGAACCCGAACCCGAACCCGAACCCGAACCCGAACCCGAACCAGGACCAGACCCCGAACCAGGACCAGACCCCGAACCAGGACCAGACCCCGAACCAGGACCAGACC
>NZ_JARPLC010000093.1:0-10892 GCF_032350395.1 Limnospira sp. PMC 289.06 | reverse complement strand
ACACCAACACCAACACCAACACCAACACCAACACCAACACCAACACCAACACCAACACCAACACCGACTCCCACCCCTTCTGATGGTATTTCAGCCGGAAATGATACCCTTAGTACAGCACAAAACAGTTCCTTAAACGTTAATAATTCTACTCTATTAGAGAATGATAGTCCGTCAAGACCAGGGGATATTCTCACCATCATAAATCTACCTTCAACTACCAGCGAAGGTGGCACAATCATCGAGGATACTAATTCATCTTTTGTCTATACACCACCCAGCGATTTTGTGGGGGTAGATAGTTTCGTTTATACAGTTATAGATAGTGATGATCAAACCGCTAATGCTACCGTTTTCATTGAGGTAGAATTAGTTAATGATCCTCCGGTAATTGACCTCAATTCTGCTGATGCTGGTAACGATTTTAGCACCAACTTTACCGAAGGAGATGATCCTGTTTTCATTGGCGCACTTGGTAGCATTAGCATTAGCGATCCAGATGGTGATGATATAGTTTCAGCCACTGTTACTATTACCAACCCAGCCAATGGAGAAGAAGAAGGTTTATCAATTACCGGGTCTTTATCTCCCAATATTACCGCCGATGCTTATGACCCAAATACGGGAGTTTTACTACTCAGTGGAACTGCGCCTGCGGTAGCTTATGAAGATGCAATTTCCCGAATAGTTTATAATAACACATCCCCAGCACCAGGTACAAGCGATCGCCTAATTACCGTCATCCTTAGTGATGGTATTGAAGACAGTAATCCCGCCAACTCTATCATTAGGATTACTGCCATTAATAACCCCCCGACCAATACAGTTCCCGAACCACAAGAAACCGATGCAGAAACCTCCTTAGTATTCAGTGAAGAGAACAACAATTCCATTAGTATTTCCGACCCTGATGCTGGTAGTAACCCAGTAGAAGTTAGCCTAGTTGCCACCAACGGCATTTTAACAGTCGGCACCAATACAGAAGGCGTGCAAATTAATGGCAGCGACACCGAAACCCTAACCCTGACAGGTGTAATAGGTTCAATTAACCGCGTCCTAGATGGTTTAACCTTTACCCCCACCGACCAATTTAACGCTCAAAACGGAGAGTTAGAAATTACCACCAACGACCTCGGAAACACCGGAGAAGGCGGTCCTTTAACCGACACAAGTACCATCACCATTAACGCTCTTAATTTACCTCCCAATGCACTAGATGATGTAGCCACAACAGTTACCAATACACCAGTGATTCTGGCTCCCGAAGAACTTATCGCTAACGATAGCGACCCCAACGAAGATGAACTAACCCTAACTGAAGTCGGGAATGCCGTAGGTGGAACCGCTCAACTCACCAGTGATGGCATTCAATTCACCCCAACTCCCAATCTACAAGGTCGAGCAAGTTTCGATTATACCATTAGTGACGGCAGGGGAGGAACAGACACAGCAACAGTTACCGTAGTAGTAAAACCATCACTAGAAGAAGCAGACGACATTCTAGCCAATGATATTTTCAATGTCGATGCTGCATCAGGTCTTCTCGCCAGTGATACTCCTATCGAAGAAGATACACTCAGTATCGTAGACTTTGACCAAACCAGTGAAAGGGGAGCCTCAGTACAAGTTAACCCTGATGGTAGTTATACATTCGACCCCAGGGATGTCAATGCTTTTCTACAGTTGCGAGAAGGGGAACAGATTGTAGACACATTTAGTTATACCATTAGCAATGGTCTAGGTAGTACCGTTACCGCCACCGTCAGCATTACCGTAACCGGAGTTAATGAACCTCCTGTAGCTGTCGATGACAGTAATAGTACCCTAGCTAATACAGTCTTAACCGTAAGTGAGACTGAGGGAGTTTTGGTTAATGATACCGACCCCGAAGGCGGTCCGTTAGAGGTAGTTGATTTTAACCCTAATAGTTCTCAGGGTGCTACAGTTACCGTTAATCCTGATGGTAGCTACACCTACGACCCAACCACAGTAGAATCATTTGTAGCATTGCGCTTTGGTGCCACCTTAGAAGATACCTTCACCTACACGGTAGCTGATGATATGGGTAGTACGGCGACGGCTACTGTCACCATTACCGTCACCGGGGTTAATGAACCACCCAGTAACAACCTACCAGAAACCCAAGCCACTAATGCTGATATACCCCTAGTATTTAGCACAGAAACTGATAATCCCATTACCATTGCTGACCCAGACGCGGGGGATGACCCGTTAGTGGTGACTATATCGGCGACCAATGGGACAGTTACCCCAGGGGAAAATACCGAAGCCGTGGAGGTTACTGGGGAAAACACGGAAACTCTGACCTTAACTGGTACTCTCTCAGCTATTAACCAAGCCTTAGAAGGGTTAACATTTACCCCATTACCAGAGTTTCTCAACGAAAATGGTAGCTTGGAAATTACGACTAATGACCAAGGTGGTGGAGATCCTGATAATCCTTTAACGGCTACAGATACCATCACCATTGAAACCCTAAACCGACCACCCGTCGCGGAAGATGATCAGGTTGATGCTTTACTAAATACTGCTATAAACATCCCTGGGGAAACTTTACTAGCTAATGATAGCGACCCTGATGGTGATGTTCTCACTATCATAGAAGTGGCTAATGCTAATAACGGTACAGTAGACCTAGACCCAGAGGCGGGTGATGTGTTATTTACTCCCGACTCGGACTTTCTCGGAGCAGCTAGTTTTGAGTACACCATTAGTGATGGACGTTCAGGTACTGACACGGCTACGGTGACGGTGCTGGTAAAATCTCTCCCTACGGCTGTTGATGACGAGAATAACACCTTTGCTAACCAAATTTTGAGTGTTGAGTCATCGGAGGGGGTTCTCGCCAATGACTTCGATTTAGACGGGGATGCGTTAACGGTTGTGGCTTTTGATGGCAGGAGCGTTCAGGGTGCTACAGTACAAGTTAATCCCGATGGTAGTTATACATTCGACCCCAGAAATGCTAATGCTTTATTAGCGTTGCGGGAAGAAGAGGAGATAGTTGATACTTTCACGTACACTATCGAGGATGTTGATGGTAATCAGGATACGGCGACGGTCAGCATTACTGTAACTGGAGTTAATGAACCTCCTGTAGCTGTCGATGACAGTAATAGTACCCTAGCTAATACAGTCTTAACCGTAAGTGAGACTGAGGGAGTTTTGGTTAATGATACCGACCCCGAAGGCGGTCCGTTAGAGGTAGTTGATTTTAACCCTAATAGTTCTCAGGGTGCTACAGTTACCGTTAATCCTGATGGTAGCTACACCTACGACCCAACCACAGTAGAATCATTTGTAGCATTGCGCTTTGGTGCCACCTTAGAAGATACCTTCACCTACACGGTAGCTGATGATATGGGTAGTACGGCGACGGCTACTGTCACCATTACCGTCACCGGGGTTAATGAACCACCCAGTAACAACCTACCAGAAACCCAAGCCACTAATGCTGATATACCCCTAGTATTTAGCACAGAAACTGATAATCCCATTACCATTGCTGACCCAGACGCGGGGGATGACCCGTTAGTGGTGACTATATCGGCGACCAATGGGACAGTTACCCCAGGGGAAAATACCGAAGCCGTGGAGGTTACTGGGGAAAACACGGAAACTCTGACCTTAACTGGTACTCTCTCAGCTATTAACCAAGCCTTAGAAGGGTTAACATTTACCCCATTACCAGAGTTTCTCAACGAAAATGGTAGCTTGGAAATTACGACTAATGACCAAGGTGGTGGAGATCCTGATAATCCTTTAACGGCTACAGATACCATCACCATTGAAACCCTAAACCGACCACCCGTCGCGGAAGATGATCAGGTTGATGCTTTACTAAATACTGCTATAAACATCCCTGGGGAAACTTTACTAGCTAATGATAGCGACCCTGATGGTGATGTTCTCACTATCATAGAAGTGGCTAATGCTAATAACGGTACAGTAGACCTAGACCCAGAGGCGGGTGATGTGTTATTTACTCCCGACTCGGACTTTCTCGGAGCAGCTAGTTTTGAGTACACCATTAGTGATGGACGTTCAGGTACTGACACGGCTACGGTGACGGTGCTGGTAAAATCTCTCCCTACGGCTGTTGATGACGAGAATAACACCTTTGCTAACCAAATTTTGAGTGTTGAGTCATCGGAGGGGGTTCTCGCCAATGACTTCGATTTAGACGGGGATGCGTTAACGGTTGTGGCTTTTGATGGCAGGAGCGTTCAGGGTGCTACAGTACAAGTTAATCCCGATGGTAGTTATACATTCGACCCCAGAAATGCTAATGCTTTATTAGCGTTGCGGGAAGAAGAGGAGATAGTTGATACTTTCACGTACACTATCGAGGATGTTGATGGTAATCAGGATACGGCGACGGTCAGCATTACTGTAACCGGAGTTAATGAACCTCCTGTAGCTGGCGATGACAGTAATAGTACCCTGGCTAATACGGTTCTAACTGTGAATGCGCCTACAGGTGTGTTGAGTAATGATACAGACCCGGAAGGCGGTCCGTTAGAGGTGGTTGATTTTGACTCTAATAGTTCTCGGGGTGCTACAGTTAACGTTAATCCTGATGGTAGCTACACCTTTGACCCAAGGGAGGTAGAATCATTTATAGGATTGCAGGAAGGGGAGACTTTAGAAGATACCTTCACCTACACGGTAGCTGATGATATGGGTCTTACAGCCACCGCTACTGTGACTATTACTGTGACAGGGGTTAATGAACGTCCTGTTGTGGATCTGAGTCCTGATGATTCGGAAACTCTGAATTTTGCGACTACTTTCACGGAAAAACAGCCACCAGTGACGATCGCCTCTGCTGATGGTATTAGCATTACCGACCCTGATAATGATAGCCTAGTGGGGGCTACTGTCAGGATTACTAATCTGTTGGATGGGGATTTTGAGGAATTAGCAGTTAATACAGGTGATACCGATATTACGGCTAATTATAATCAAGGTACGGGGGTATTAACACTCTCTGGGGAAAATTCCCTGAGTGTTTATGAACAAGTCCTGGCAACGGTAACATATATAAATCGTTCCCTCGATCCCAATACAAGCGATCGCCGGATTGAAGTAGTGGTAAATGATGGCAGGGATAATAATAACCCCCTAGCTGTTAGCACTATTTCTGTGGTGGCGGTTAATGACCCCCCGGTGATTGATTTAGATACGACTAACAGTGTCGCTGGCGGTAACAACTTCGCTACTACCTTTGAAAGGGGAGGAGAGCCAGTGGCGATCGCTTCTAATAATGTCAGCATTACCGACCCAGATAATACTACCATCCAATCCGCAACTATTACTCTGACCAATCCCATCAATCGGGAAGATGAGGGTTTATCCGTCATTGGCGGACTTCCGGGGGGTATCACCGCCGAAGCCTATAATCCAGAAACGGGGGTTCTTAGCCTCTCTGGTAGTGCATCTTTCGCCAACTATCAAACAGCTATTTCCCGCGTGTTTTACAACAATACCTTAAATCGTCCTGACACTACAAACCGCATAGTAACAGTGGTTGTTAATGATGGCAGTGATGACAGTAATGAACCTCGGACAACTATTGATATCCTGCTTATAAATCGGCCTCCGGTGGCTGTGGATTATGGTCCAGTTTACACCAACGCTAGAACTCAATTCTCCTTTAACCCTGTTTCTAATGATACCGATCCAGATGAAGATCCGCTTACCTTAGAAAGTATCAGAGGCACGTCTGACTTCGCACTGGTAACTCCTAGCGGCAATTTCATCAATTATACTCGACTTAGTAATGACACGCTAACTGATGAGTTTTCCTATGTCATTAATGATGGACAGGGTGGAACCGCCACCGCTATGATTAGCGTTGAATGGCTACCCCGACCTACTGATGATCCACAAACAGTTACAGGGGGTGAATTTGGTGACTTCTTAACTGGTGGCGCTGGTAATGATACCCTAATTGGTCTAGGGGGTAATGATACCTTATTAGGATTGGGTGGTAATGATACCCTAGTCGGTGGTTTGGGGAGTGATTCTTTGGTAGGAGGAGCGGGAAATAATCGCTTTTTATACCAGAGTCCTGATGATGGTGGCGGCACAGCATTTAATGCTGATAGCACAGGTAGTATTAACGAACAAATTGGTACGGGATTATATGATACGATCGCCGATTTCACTGGTCTGGGAGAGGCGGAAGGAGATGCGATCGCCTTTTCTAGTGGTTTTATTCCCAATACTGACCGCATTCTCCTAACCGTTCAAACTGATATTTCATCTAATGTCTTGGATGGAAATAATCTGTTTGCTTATGATGATGGTAACCATACCTACATAATTTATGATGGTGATGGTGATAATACCACCGGGGAAGACTCCCAGATTTTAGCCAGACTCCAAAATATCACAGGGGTAACTGAGTTATCACCCGATGATTTTATGATTTTTTAGAGAGTCTGACCCGCCTCTTATAGGCGGGTAGCTCTGGCTTGTGGTGAGGAATATAGCTACCTCCATAACCACCCCTACTGGTGGATATGGTATGATCTCACTTCAAGCCCAACCTTTTTCGTAGCCAAGTCGCACCCATAAATAATAAGGGAGTTGCGATGAGCCCCACACTGATAAAATGTAGGGGAAAATGGAAGTAACAATACCATAAAATCAGAACTCCATAGGTCGAGTCTATATGGTCAAACAGATAGGTAATCATATTCGCTTCTTCTCCGGGCGCAATATTTAGCCTTCGTTTGATATAAGAGTTGGGTAATTCAGACAGGTTAAACACCAACCCAGTCAGTAAACCAAATTCAACGCCATTAAAATCTTGGAAATGGATGGCAAAATTTGGGTTAATTTCCCCCAATGATTCTAGGAATTGAAACGCAATTACACTCACCATAAAAGTCAGGGGAAGGCTAATTAGACCCCGCCATTTTTTGTTTTCACCAAACCATTCTTTTTGCACCGGGAAGTTGAATAGTTGAAACAGGGGAGTTTTCCATAAGAAGGCTTCTAAAACTCCGGCTACAAATAGCCCGCAGGCTATCCACATCAAATTAAGTAAGTCCCAGGTTAGCATTAGTAATGTATCAGATAATTCCATGTCCAGAGATTAATAGAGTCAATCCATTATCCATTATCCCGCGCCCTAGGTAGTGGGAAACGGTAATCACATTACCGACTCCCAAGCATATCTGGGGGCTGATTCCATCTATCTCCAAAAAAACTTGACATATCAACTCCTAAGATATATAGTTAGAGATGAGGTAAGAAAATGTCTCGTCCGCTTTGAGAATTGCCGCAACCCAGGGGGCTGGTGAGCCTCTACTACAAACCCTCTGGGTTCTGAAGTTGCCGACTCCCAAGCATATCTGGGGACTGGTTGCATCTACGTCGAAAAAAACTTGACATATCACCCCCTCTAAAAACTCTAGTCAGAGGGAGGGGATATTTGTCGTGGATAGTCTTGAGAATTGCCACAGCCCCCTGGGCTGGTGAACCTCTGCTACCAACCTTCTGGGTTCTGAAGTTCACCGATTATGGCTTTTTCAGGAACTGTATTTTACCTAACTCATTTCATGTCTAATCCCAAAACCCTCACCATTCCCTACTCCCGTCATTTCCTAGAATGGCTAGACCAACAGCAACTCAGCCTAGGACTGACCACCTATCAAACCAACCGCCTTTGTCTAATCGGTATCCAACCCGACGGCCAAATTTATACCCCCGTATGGGAATTTGACCGTCCCATGGCACTTCATGCCACCTCAGACCGCCTCTACCTCGCCACCCGCTATCAAATTTGGCGACTGGAAAACGTCCTCGAAGCTGGTCAACTGCTGCAAGACAAATGCGATCGCCTTTATGTCCCCCGAGTCGCCCACACCACCGGAGACCTAGACATCCATGCTATAGCGATCGACCCCAACCAAAACCTAATTTTTGCCAACACCGAATATAGCTGTTTAGCCACACTCCACCCCCAACACAGCTTTACCCCCTTATGGAAACCCGAATTTATCTCCAAACTCGCCCCCGAAGACCGTTGTCACCTCAACGGAATCGCCACAGTTAATGGCATCCCCCGCTATGTTACCGCCATCAGCCAATCAGACGTAGCCTCCGGTTGGCGACACCAAAGGCGAGACGGAGGAATCGTCATCGACATTCACACCAACCAAATCATCGCCCAAGGTTTATCAATGCCCCACTCTCCCCGGTGGCATCAAAACCAACTCTGGCTACTCAACTCAGGCACCGGAGAACTCGGCTATATTGACAACAACCAATTTATCCCCGTCACCTTCTGTCCCGGCTACGGACGGGGGTTAATCTTCATTGGCAATTATGCCATAGTCGGACTCTCCAAACCCAGAGACTATCACTTCTGTGGCTTATTACTCGAAGAAAAACTACAACAAAAACAAGCCGCCCCCCGTTGTGGCATCGTGATCATCGACATCACCAGCGGGGACATCATCGAATGGCTAGACATGGACACCGAGGCCAGCGAAATCTACGATGTCGCCATTCTACCCCAAGTCCGTTGTCCCATGGCATTAGGATTCAAAACCGGGAACATCTCCAAACTCATAACTATCGGACAACCCATCAACTTAACCCCACCCCAAACCTCCCCCAACTCCAACCCAGAAACCCTGCTATTTCGAGGCATCAACTGTCAAAACTCCCAGCTAACCCCCGCCATAGCCCTAACTAGCAACCTCAGCAAACAACCAATTATTGACCCCCCACAAGCCACCTTCAGCCCCCCATCATCTCCCCCCAAAAACACAACCTATCAACAACACTTTGAACAAGGTCAAGCCCTCAAAAAACAGGGTCAATTAGCCGGCGCCGAAACCTGCTTTAAAAAAGCCATACTCGCCAACCCCAACTATATCCCCGCCCACAATAACCTAGGTACATTGCTGCAACAACAACAGCGATACAACGAAGCCATAATCTGTTATCAAAACACCCTGAAACTGAACCCCAACCTCCCCGAAACCCTCGCCAACCTCTGCTCAATTTATCTGCTGCAAGACCAACTCCAACCCGCAGAAGCCGGACTCAAACGCGCCCTAGAAATGAACCCCCAATGTGTTCCCGCCCTGTACAACCTCGGCTTACTGTACAAACAACAAGCTAAATTAGAAGCAGCCATCAAACTCTTTCAAGCCGCCGCCAGCCACCAACCCAACTACACAGAAGCCTACTTCCAACTCGCCGAAATTTGGGAATTTCAAAGTCAATTTACCCTAGCTAAACTCGCCTACCAACGAGTGCAACAACTCAACCCGAACTACCCCGCCATATCACATCACATCGAATTTGTCAAGCTCAATTTATGTGATTGGGAAAATTACCACCAATTTATCAACAATATAATCCAAAGCGGTGCTATTCTGGCTCCCTTTCAACTAAACGCCCTTCCCATTCCCCCGGAACTATCCCAGAAAGTCGCCCAGAAAAAAGCCGCCAGCATTAGCCAAGCCATTAGCCAAAACCCCCTGAAATTCAACTACCAGAAAACCGACAAATTGCGACTGGGTTATATCTCTCCCGAATTTTATAGTCACGCCGTCGGGCGACTAATTAAAGACATATTTAAACAGCATAATCGCGGGGAATTTGAAGTCTTTAGTTATCACCTATTAAGCGCCCATGATGAAGTCACCGACCAGATAATTCAGGGCGGCGATGAATTTCGGCATCTCGACTCCCTCAGCGCCCCGGAAGCCGCCCAGCAAATCAACAATGATGGCATCCAAATCCTCATCGATTTAGCGGGATATACCGGATACAATAAACCGGAAATCCTAGCCTATCAACCCGCCCCAATACAAGCCAGTTTTCTAGGATATCCCAACACCATGGGAGCGGAATTTATCCAATATTTAATCACCGATAACTGGGTAGTTCCTGATAGCTTATCCCCATTTTATACCGAAGAAATCATCTATCTACCCCATCAATTCATCTGTTCCCAGATGGACATAGATGACCAACCCTTAAACCGCTCGGATTTCGGATTACCAGAAACCGGATTTGTGTTTGCCTGTTTTAATCGCCACTACAAAATTAGCCCCGACTTATTTCAAGTCTGGATGCAGCTATTACAGGAAGTAGAAGGCAGCGTCCTGTGGCTATCCTTAGCCGTAGAAGAAACCCTCAGCCACCTGCGCCAAACTGCCAAGGCTGCGGGAGTAGACCCCCAACGGCTAATTTTTGCGCCCAAAATCCCCCATAACCAATATTTAGCCCGTATGGAATTAGCCGATTTAGGACTAGATACTTGGAACTATAACGGCGGTTCCACCACTATTGCCGCCCTGTATGGAGGCTTACCCGTCTTAACCAAACCAGGTGTCACTAATGCCTCCCGAATGGGAGCCAGTATTTGTGCCAGTGCCGGAGTAACGGAAATGATATGTAACAGCGCCGTTGACTATCAAGAAAAAGCCCTACATTGGGCAACTAATCCCCAGGAATTGCAGCAGTTAAGGCAGCGGATAAAGGGTCGAGATAGCCCCTTATTTGATGTCCCCCAATTCGTCAAGAATTTCGAGACAGCTTTGCAGCAAATCTGGCATCGTTAAACAGTCCATTGAAATCCATGTATTTTTTAATATTAAGGACAGATATTTATGTCGAACCAAGCACCCCAACTAACAACTACCAACTTCACCCTAACAGCAGTTAACCAAGGCACCACCGACCCCACAGGAGATAACCTAGGGACAATAATTGACAGCATCATCGTTGATAGACCCGTTGCCTTCAGCCTCAATACCAATATCTCCCTGGCGGGTGTTTACCGTAGTTCCGTAGCCACAGCAGACTTCAATGGCGACGGCGATATCGACATCCTGCTC
>NZ_JARPLC010000092.1:0-21211 GCF_032350395.1 Limnospira sp. PMC 289.06 | reverse complement strand
CGCGGAGCGGATAACTAGGGACAAGGGTACGTGGGGCTGGTTGGTTGGCTGATAGTGTCCCACGCGATCGCCTATATGACTATATGAGTTGTGAGGCCATCGGGTGTCGGGATAATGGATAATGGATAATGGATCAACGATCGCTCACTGCGACTATATATATAAGGAAGATGTTGGGATGTTGGTTGGAGGGGTCATCGGTTGGCAATTCCAGAAACTTGGGAGCAAATCGTGAGTTTTTGAAGTCATTATGAATGGGCAATGACTGACTAACCCCGGTCGCCCCCTTATCAACATAGAGATAGAGGGAAGATATATTGTCAGTGAAATTAAAAGCGCTGAGACCTGACCCAACTTTGAGACGGAGACCAATGACCCAGGAGTTTCTGATTTCTGTTACCCCATTGGGGGATGATGAATATTGGGTACGGACGGAAAAAACACCGAAAGTGCCATCCGGTGTCCCCTTGGCGGAGGAAAAGGTGAAGTGGCCAGTGGAAGAATGGCTAGAATATACCCGTTATTTAATGAAAGATCCTCTATTGGAAGTGCTGGAGGGTTCATCTTATGCTAGGCGCGGAGATACTAGCGGTGGGACAGTTTTGGCAAATGGATCGCCGTCTTTGAGTTTAGTAGAACTGGGTCAAGAACTTTATGACAATCTATTCTTTGATACGCTGCGGGACAGTTGGACGAGCGCCCAAGCGATCGCCCATAATCGAAAGACAGCTTTACAGTTGCGCTTAGGTTTGAAAGGACAACGCCTCAACAGCCTACCCTGGGAAGTCCTCCATGAAGGGGGAAGACCACTTGCGACAGGATGTGATGTAGTTTTTTCTCGCTACCGACCAGAAAGCCGACTACGGCTACCGAGACATTCTGGGAAACCTAACCAAACTTTAAGAATTTTAATGGCGATCGCCGCCCCCAATGACCTAAATGGTTTACAACTCAAACAAGAGGCTCTACATCTCCAACAGGAACTCAAGCGAGAATTGAGTGATAATGGAGGATACCATGGTGCCATTGAGATTACGATATTAGAACAGCCTGATCGTGAGAAAATCACCCAAGCCTTAGAACAGGGTCAATATCAGATATTTCATTATGCTGGACACAGTGGCTATACTTCGATGGGTGGGGCTTTATATTTAGTCAACAGTCGTACAGGATTAAGTGAAACCATCAGTGGGGATGATTTAGCGGGACTGCTGGTCAATAATGGGGTACTTCTAGCGGTATTAAACTCCTGTAGAGGTGCTTATAGTAATCCCCTAGCCGATGCTAATGATACAGCAAAACTTAACCTAGCAGAAGCGTTAGTGCAGCGAGGAGTTCCGGGGGTGTTAGCCATGGCTGAACGCATTCCTGATGAGGTGGCTTTGATGCTAACGAGCCTATTTTACCGCCAACTAAATCAAGGATTACCAATAGATTTAAGTTTAAGTCGGGCTAGACAGGGGCTAATTTCTGCCTATGGTTCCCATCAAATCTATTGGGCGTTACCTGTCTTGTACTTACACAATGAGTTTGATGGCATTTTAATACCAGGTAGCAGGACAGTTAGCAGGACAGCTTTAGGTAACTACTGGGAGGATATAGAAGCGAGTAGTCCAGATATGTGTGGGGCTAACTATACAGACCCTGGGGAATCAGCAGACATTGAGGACTGGTCAGATGATGAGAGATTTGATGAGACTTTAGAGTTAGAAGGAAATGGGGAGGATGTGGGATTTATTGGGGATACTCTCCAACAACTACATACACCTAGAATAGTTGGTGTTAATCATAAAAATAGTCGTTCTGGTTCGCAGACACTGCCCCCAAGCTATGATAGATACGTTGAGGATGAAAAAAGGTGGAAGAAGGAGTCTGATAGTCCTAGAGGTTCCCAACGCCAGAGCAGTGGTGTGTTAGGAGTGATGCTGGTGGTGATTGTATTAGTGATCACTTGCGGGCTGTCGATTTTCGGCGATCGCATTACTGCCATGTTACCCTATCGCGCTTTGATGTCGAGTAATCAACCAATCAGGAATAATATTAATTCTTCAGAAGAAACGTTAGCCACAGGTTTGGAAGATGCTATGACTGACCAAGTTTCAGGAATTGCGATCGAACAGTTTGATCGGGCTAATCTGGAAGCAGGGGTGCAGGCTACGGCAGAATTATTAAATCGTGGGGCGGTAGCTGAAGCCCGTGCGGCTTTGTTTGTGGTTCCGTCTCAGTATGAAGACGAACCTGCTATCAATTTTTTACGGGGACGTTTAGCTTGGCAATCTATTGAGAGGGGTAGTGCTAATTATAGTCTGGATGATGTGCGCCGATTTTGGGTGAGGGCAGTTGATGGGGAGCCCAATTCACTGGAATATAACACAGCATTAGGATTTGCTTACTATAGGTCGGGTGATTTACAGCGGGCTTATCAAACCTGGTATCGTAGTTTGGAGTTAGCAGAGCCTATTTTAAGCTGGGAGGGAGGTTCTTTTAACGATCAATTAGCATCAGTGAATACAGAAACATGGACTTTGACTGGGGGGGATGTTGCTACTACAGAGACAGAGGACGGCGAAGACAGGGATAGCTTAGATAATGTAGATGCTTCGACGCTGGAGAATATGGATGTGTTAAATGCCTATGCAGGTTTGGGATTGGTATTAATGAAATCGGCTGAGTCCCTAAATGCTGATGAACAGGTGACACAGTTGAGTAAGGCGGTTAAATTCAGAGATAAGGCGCTTTCAGAAGCACCAGAAGCGTTTAAATCTCATGCCCTAGGGTCAAAATGGCTTTGGTCAACAGATATGATGCGAGACTGGGAACTACTCCTACGCATACAGTCTGGTGGTGTTTGAAAGCGGGTAACGCGATTCGAACGCGCGACATTCACCTTGGCAAGGTGACGCTCTACCACTGAGCTATACCCGCATTTGACTTGACTTTGATTATAGTCTCATAAAAATTTGAGTTTGTCAAGATTGTTTGGGAAAAAATTTGAGGAATCTTTAAGGGACTAGAAGGGACTAGGGATGAGACCGGGTGGCAGAGTTTGGTGGTCTGGTGTGTGGGAATCGGATCATATATGGTGAAAGGGGACGCATATGAACTTCAGGTGGCGGGTGGTCTGAAATGAAGGGGATTTGATATGATTATTGGTTTTTGGTCCCTAGGATTTTTTGGATAAATGCTTCCAACTCTGGTGATAACTGGAGGGGAAGGTGGCCTCGAATATGTAGATCCCGCTGAGGAAAGGGAATTTCAATATGGCGTTGTCGGAAGATGGCGTCGATTTGATAGTATAAATCGCTTTTGATGATAACTTGGCGGTTGGGATAGCGAGTCCAAACGCGGAGTTCAAAATCTAGGGAACTGTCGCCAAAACGTTTAAATAAAACTTGGGGGGAAGGAATGGTTAATACATCAGAATTTGCTTGAGCGACATCGAGGAGGCTTTGGCGGACTAATTCTACATCGGAACCGTAAGCGACCTTAATGGGAAGTCGTAAACCGGAGAGGGAATTATCATGATCCCAGTTAATTAATTCGGATTCTAAAAATCGGGAGTTAGGAACAATAATAGAGACGCGATCTAAGGTTTTAATGACGGTACTGCGAGCGCCGACTCTTTCAACGGTTCCTTGATATTCTCCAACTTCAATAAAGTCTCCAATTTGAATTGGTCGCTCGAATAATAAGACTAAACCACTACCGAAGTTTTTGGCGATATCCTGAAACCCAAAACCAATCCCGACACCGAATGCACTAGCTAGGATGGTGAGAGAACTAAGGTTTAAACCCCAAACTTGGAGGAGAACAATAGTACCAATAGAGATTAAGGAATATCGGACTACTACGGCGATGACTTCCTGAGCGCCTCGACCAATTCCGGTGGCTTGTAAAATACGCGATCGCAGAACATCAGCTAATACTTTTGCCCCCAAAACCAAAGCCCATAATAGCAGTAATAAAAAGAATAAATCTGGGAGGGAGTAAGATTTATTGTCGAGGTTAATAATATCGGAAGTCAGGGTAGCCAGGAGAGTTCCCCGAATTTGATAACTCCATTGTCTAGTTATGGGGAATTGATTGGCTATATAGATAATAATAGCCAGCCATAAGCCTAATCTGACACTACCCAAAGTCAAATTTATAAATAGTTCCAGACTATGATGATACTTTTTTTGGTCTTCTGGGGATAACTGAGATTGGGGTAAAAAAGATTCTAAAATGGGGCGCAAATAACCTCTCCAAATTTTTCCTAAAACCCAATGTAAAAATATAGCCAATAACAAAATAGTTAAAGAACGTAATAAGGCGCTTCTAAGAAACTCGCGGGTGCGCTCTCTTTGACCACGATTAATAGCTAACTGGATTTGACGTTGCCAGATTTGTGCTTGTTCCTGGACATCGTTACCTGCGTCGGTATCTCGTTCGGTAACAGTCAATAAATATCCATCATTTAACCAGAGAGTTGGTAAAATATCATTAGTTCTAAGTGTGACTTCTATGGGAATAGGTGAACGAGCGGCTTCTAATATTTTGGATTGAATGAGATTCGCCCTAAATTCAGCGGGATATCCTTCAGCATTACTAAGTTGAAATATGAGTCGTCCATCAAGTATGACGGGGGCGGTTTTAGACTCTAAGTTAATCCCAAACCTATCTTGGCTATGGGCTGTATGTGCTGGGAAAATGGCGAGTAATACCGCGATTATTAAACCGATAAAAAAACCCAATATATAAGTACGTTTACGGCTGCAAGAGTTATTTAGCACGGCTTTTAGAGAATAATTATGAGACTGGGTAAGAACAGGGAACCCCTGTAGTAAATATTAGCGCTAATTTTCCAATCTGGTTGATGGTGTACGATCGCCACTAGGTTGGCTAAGGTTGCCAGGTGGCGGAAAATCGGTATGATAGGGGAAGTTTTTTTGACATTACTACCCTAGTCATGACTCAAACCGTTTGGATCGCTAGACACGGAAACCGGATTGATTTTGTCAATCCTGAATGGTTTAATACCGCAGAACGTCGTTATGATCCCTATCTGTCCCCGGATGGCTTGGTTCAGGCTAAACAATTGGCTAGGCGACTGGTGGGGGAAGGAATCACCCAAATTTTCTCATCGCCATTTCTGCGGACGGTTCAAACTGCGGAGGCGATCGCCAAAATCCTAGACCTACCCATCAAATTAGATTGGGGACTGGGAGAATGGCTAAATCCTGAATGGATGAAGGAAAGCCCGGAAATTCTCCCCCTGGAAACTCTGATGGCTCAATTTCCGCTGATTGATAGCACTTACCCCATGGGAACATCAAACTATCCAGAAACTTGGGAGGAATGTTTGATGCGTACTAAAGAGGTGGTACAGGGTCTGGTGGCGGCTTATCCAGATGATAATTTATTATTAATAGGACATGGTGCATCAGTGATAGGGACAGCAATGGGGCTGATTCCTACCCTAAGAGAAACGGATATTCATGCGAGTTTATGCTGTTTGGTTAAATTAGTGCATCAACAAGGGGAATGGATGATGGAACTTAATGGGGATACTTCCCATCTGAGTGAAACTGAAGAGGATATCCGTTTTAATTAATACTGAGTTTGTGAGATTTGGAAAAATTGTTGATTAGCTATGGCTGGACACAGTAAATGGGCGAATATTAAACGCCAGAAAGCTAGGGTTGATGCGGTTAAAGGTAAGGTTTTTACGAAAATTTCTCGGGAAATTATTGTGGCGGCGCGACAAGGTGCTGATCCAGGGGGGAATTTTCAGCTAAGAACAGCTATTGAGAAGGCGAAGGCGGCGGGTATTCCTAATGAAAATATCGAAAGGGCGATCGCTAAGGGCTCGGGTACTTTTTCGGATGGGTCGCAGTTGGAGTCTATCCGATATGAGGGTTATGGTATCGGTGGGGTGGCGGTTTTGATTGAGGGATTAACGGATAACCGTAACCGGACGGCGGCGGATCTGCGATCGGCTTTTACTAAGAATGGGGGAAACCTGGGGGAAACTGGTTGTGTGAGTTGGATGTTTGAACAAAAGGGGGTTGTAACTTTGGCGGGTCCCATTGATGAGGAGAAGTTGTTAGAGGCTTCTGTGGAGGGGGAGGCTGAGTCCTACGAGTTGACTCCTGTTGATGATACTGATGGGGTGGAAGTGTTTACGGTGGCGGAAAATTTGGAACATTTGAATCAGGTTTTAGATGATTTTGGGTTTCGGGTGGTGGAAGCTGAATTGCGTTGGATTCCTAGCAATATTGTGGAGGTTGATGATGTGGAAAAAGCTAGATCGCTGATGAAGTTAATGAATGCTTTGGATGATTTAGATGATGTGCAAAATGTGACGGCTAATTTTGAAATGTCGGATAGTTGCTATGAGATGCTTTATGGTGATTAATGGGCAATAATTAAGGGCCTAAAATGTGGGTTTGGGAGATGGTAAATGGGTAAATTATGGGATGGTTTGGGGGTAATATGTATAGTGGGGTTTGCTACTGCTACGGTGGCGGTGGGGGCGGTTTTGCCATCGTTAAAATATGGGTGGGATTTAAGGGCGATCGTGCAGTTGGAAGGGCTGAATTTACCTCGCCCTAAAACTACGGGAGAAAGCCGGGTTTCTCTGCATCCAATCGAGGGTAGTCAGGTGTTTGCGGTTGATGTGGAAATCGGGGAAAGTAGGGGGGGATTTTTGTTTGATACGGGGGCTTCTACTACTATGGTGGGAAGTCCCTTAGTGACAGATTTGGGATTGGTGGGAGAGGAAATTTCAGGCGATCGCGTTAAGTCAGCAGTAGCGGGTGATGATTGTCCAGCGATGGATGCAACTTTACATCGTCTTCCTACTCTGAAAATGGGGGAAGCGCAGGTGATGGATTTACAGGTTTTGGAATTTGCTAATAAGACAATTCCTGATGGCTTATCTGGGGTTTTGGGAATGGATGTTTTGGCGGAATTTGATCTGATCGTGAATCCTGACACTAGACAGCTTCAGCTTTTGTCGCCTTCTTATCTTCCCCCAGAGTTATCGGCGGCGGCGATACCTTTAAAAAGTCGTTTGGGGGTGATGTTAGCAGAGGTGGCGATCGCTGATCGGGGGTCGTTTACTTTTATGTTGGATACCGGGGCTGATACTATCTTTATTTCCGAAGATTTAGCCGATCGCTTAGAAATTGATCCAGCATCCCGCAGTCCTGTCCAGGTTTTGGGATTTTGTGGGTTGGAGGCGGCGACCCTATCAACCCTCGCCACGGTGGAATTAGGAACCCATAAACTCACCAATTTAGAGGCGGTGATTTTATCGTCTCCCTCGGTTTTGGATATGTTGGAAGTTGATGGAATTTTAGGACAAACTTTTTTTAATAATTATCAACAATATTGGCGGTTTGATAGGCGATCGACATCATCAGAATGGGGCGGTAGTTTACTATTAAATCCCCATAGATAGATTCAATGCCGCTATAGCCTTGTTTTTAATAATTGTCTGAACATCCATAGAGACCCATAGAGACCCATAGTATTATATCCCAAGTTTGTAGTAATTGCTAATATTTGGCGTAGATATGACCCCCCAAAAATTGGCAAGTTTCAGATAATTTTAAACAAGTTCCGCTACAATATCTTGAGTAATATCATCAATAGGGAATGCAATTATGACCCAGGCTAAAATTGGCATTATTGGCGGTAGTGGTCTTTATCAAATGGAAGCCCTCACCGACTTAGAAGAAGTCCTAGTTGAGACACCCTTTGGGTCCCCCTCCGATCTGATTATTTTAGGAACCTTAGAAGGAATGAGGGTAGCTTTTCTGGCCCGTCATGGACGAGATCATAAACTTCTTCCCAGTGAGTTACCTTATCGGGCGAATGTTTACGCCATGAAAAGTTTGGGAGTTGAATATATTATTTCCGCCTCCGCTGTGGGTTCTCTGAAAGCCGAAGTTAAGCCTTTAGACATGGTAATTCCTGACCAATTTCTTGACCGGACAAGAAGCAGAATTTCGACTTTTTTTGGTGATGGAATTGTCGCCCATATTGCTTTTGGTCATCCGGTTTGTAATCAGTTGGCTGCCGTTGTCGGTGATGCTATATCGGCTTTGAATTTGCCAGAAGTAACCCTACACAGAGGCGGAACTTATATTTGTATGGAAGGACCCGCTTTTTCCACCCAAGCTGAGTCTAATTTGTATCGAAGTTGGGGGGGGACTGTAATTGGTATGACTAATTTAACAGAAGCCAAACTCGCACGGGAAGCCGAAATAGCCTATACTACATTAGCCTTAGTAACTGATTATGATTGTTGGCATCCCGACCATGATCATGTTACCGTTGATTTAGTGATTGATAACCTCAAGCATAATGCAGTTAATGCCCAAAAAGTTATTCAGGAAACGGTTAAACGACTATCTAAAAATCTGCCAGAGTCGGAGGCACATTCTGCCTTAAAATATGCCATTCTTACTCCTTTAGCCAAAGTGCCACAACCTCGTAAACAACAGCTTGAGTTACTCTTGAAAAAGTATCTTTAAGTTATCCCGAATACCTTGGGGCTAAATTATTCAGAGTTTTTTAGCCCCCCATAACTTACTTATGGTTAATTAAGAACCGGGATTAAACACTTGAGATGCTGTTAACTCAAGCTGTGTGAATTGGGGTGATATGACTAAATTATCTCCCGCAAAAATACCGATTTCTGTATAGCCAGTGTCGGTGATTTCTAATACTAGGATGGTTTGAGTTTGGGGGTCAACTATCCAATATTCAGGAATGGCTAAATCTTGATATTGTATTCTTTTGGCTACATAGTCTCGGTCTCTTTGTAACTCTCCAGGACTGACTACTTCTATGACTAATAAGGGCGGTAACATCGACAGGCGGATGGTATTACGTTGGGAGAGTTGCTCAATATGTTCTGGTCGAATAATGGTTAAATCTGGATAACGATTTCTGGGTTCGCCTCTGACTTCTAATTCTAATCCTTGACCTCGGACTCTATCTGTTCCTATCATCAAAGCAAAAACCAAAAACAGACGATTGGCAATTTGGATATTTAAACCTGATTCTGGTGGCATTTCTATGAGTTCTCCATTGAATAATTCATAGAGTTTTTCGGAAGCATCATGATAAGATAAATATTCATCAAAACTTTGAAATCTGGGTTTGGCTTGTAGCATGAGATGAATTCCTTTAACTAATATGGTTAATTAAGAAGCGGGATTAAATACTTGAGATGCTGTTAACTCAAGCTGTCTGAATTGGGGTGATATGACTAAATTATCTCCCGCAAAAATACCGATTTCTGTATAGCCAGTGTCGGTGATTTCTAATACTAGGATGGTTTGAGTTTGGGGGTCAACTATCCAATATTCAGGAATGGCTAAATCTTGATATTGTATTCTTTTGGCTACATAGTCTCGGTCTCTTTGTAACTCTCCAGGACTGACTACTTCTATGACTAATAAGGGCGGTAACATCGACAGGCGGATGGTATTACGTTGGGAGAGTTGCTCAATATGTTCTGGTCGAATAATGGTTAAATCTGGATAACGATTTCTGGGTTCGCCTCTGACTTCTAATTCTAATCCTTGACCTCGGACTCTATCTGTTCCTATCATCAAAGCAAAAACCAAAAACAGACGATTGGCAATTTGGATATTTAAACCTGATTCTGGTGGCATTTCTATGAGTTCTCCATTGAATAATTCATAGAGTTTTTCGGAAGCATCATGATAAGATAAATATTCGTCAAAACTTTGAAATCTGGGTTTGGCTTGTAGCATGAGATGAACTCCTTTATATTTGTAGTGTTAAGCATGAATGCTTCAGGAGGATTTGAGGATAATTTCGCCCTAGGATAATTATAACAGGTTAAATGGTGTGGTTCACTTGATGAGACTAGATTGGGGAAGCACAAATATCTACATTTATGGCACAATAGTTATAGCACCCTGTTTGAAGATTCTGCATCAATGTTATCAACTGAGACTATTCTAGCCGATCGCTTTCAACTCCGGGAATCCCTAAACAGTAACCCGGTCCGCCAAACCTGGTTAGGACGAGATCTAAAACGGCGCGATCGCGTGGTAATTAAACTATTAGCCATGGGAAATGGTATGCAATGGGATGATGTGAAACTCCTAGAAAGGGAAGCACAAGTCCTCCAACGACTTGACCATCCTCGTCTCGTGCGTTACCGGGATTATTTCTCGGTTGATGACCAGAATTTATGGTTTGGTTTAGTCACAGAATATTTACCTGGTGTTTCCCTGAAGCAAAAACTAGAATCTGGATACACTTTTAGTCGTCCAGAAGTTATGTGGATCGCGACAGAAGTTTTAGAAATTCTCAGCTATTTACATCAATTTGCGCCGCCAATTTTGCACAGAGACATTAAACCGAGTAACTTAATTTGGGGGGAAGATAACCGCATATATTTAATTGATTTTGGTTCGGTACAGATTCAATTTCCGACTCCTGGGGCGACTTTTACGGTGGTGGGAACTTTAGGTTATACACCCATTGAACAATTTGGCGGTCAGTCAACCACGGCTTCTGACTTTTATGCGTTAGGGATGACCTTAGTACATTTATTAACAGGTTGTCCTCCGGCTGATTTTCCCCAAGAAAGTTTTCGGGTGAAATTTCGCGATCGCATTCCCCCAAAAACAGATATCCGTTTAATCACCTGGTTAGAACGTTTGACAGAACCCCTACCAGAAAACCGTTTTTATAGTGCAGATGAGGCATTATTAGAATTACAAAAACTCAATTTTCGCGCAGTAATTGCACCCGCAACAGAGTCGAATATTAACTTATCCCAAACTGATGATAAATTGACAATTCAAATTCCCTGTCGGTTTTCCCTGCAATTTATTCGCCCTATGCGCCACACGGCTAAATGGTTAGTAGCCACGACTAAGGAAAAGTTAAGTAATCTGAATATTCTAGTTAAGTCGGGGGTATTTGTCTCGATAATTATTACCTTAATCATCCTGCAAAAGCTACCCATATCCACCGGAAAAATCGCCCTATTTTTATTAGAGGTTATCGCGGCAATTCCCCTAATTGGGTTAATTTTAGCTATTCCGGGAAGTCTGATATTTTTAATGGCTATCCTGACATCAGGGGAAAAATATTTCGAGAGAATTAGCCTCAACTTCGATAATGAAAACTACGAGATATGCTGGCATTCTTCGGCTTTCACCCGCCGCCAGCAGGGGAAACTCTCCTATATTCAAGAAATTAATCCTTTATGTCTACAGGACAGCCAAGGCAATTTTCACCACAGCTTAGAGATAGTCACTCAAGAACCTTTATTATTTTTATTTTCCCGCCGTCGCACCTACCGCCTCGGAGACCAGTTAGAGGAAGCAGAAGTTAAGCATATTCAACAGGAAATCAGACATTGGATAGGTAGTAAAAATCAGGGATAATTGAGGATGGTAAATAAATATAGCGTTTCTCATATCCATAAGGTACAGCCCACTCAAAGAGAAGCCGCTGCGCGTCTACACCCCAAACCCCTCTCCCAATAGGGGAGAGGTTTGTCCTGAGCTTGTCGAAGGGGGCTTTGAAAAGTACCTCACCAATTCACCGAACCGCTATAGTGCGTCAGAAGTGCGTCAGATGGATATTTACCGAGTCTGACGCACCGTAGGAAACTCAGGAGATTAAACGGAAGTTTCGGTCATGGCGGGACATCCCACACCAGTACCACCTAAACCACAATAACCATTGGGATTTTTGCCTAGATATTGCTGATGATAGGCTTCAGCATAATAGAATTCTTTGGCGGGAGCGATTTCTGTGGTAATTTCACCGTAACTGGCGGCGGAGAGTGCTTGTTGATAGCGATCGCGAGAAGCCAAAGCCTGGCGTTGGTGTTCGTCTGAATAGGTATAAATAGCGGATCGATATTGAGTTCCGGTATCATTACCCTGGCGCATTCCCTGGGTGGGGTTATGGCTTTCCCAGAATAGTTTGAGTAAATCAGCATAACTGATCACCTGGGGGTCAAATACCACCAATACCACTTCTGTATGACCAGTCATACCGCTGCAAACCTCTTCATAGGTGGGATTTTTGGTATATCCTCCCGCATAGCCTACAGCGGTGCTAAACACGCCCTGCTGTTGCCAGAATTTCCGTTCAGCGCCCCAAAAGCAGCCCAAACCAAAAACGGCTTGTTCCATACCTTCAGGAAAAGGGGGTTTAAGGGGGTTCCCATTGATATAGTGGCGATCAGGAACTGACATGACTCGATCGCGTCCAGGAAGGGCTTCTTCTGGCTGAGGGAGAGATTTTTTCTTGCCGAATCCGAATAGTACCATGATATTTTGTGGATTTTGTCTTAACGTTACTTTACATTTTAGGGTCATTCGTCAGCAAGGGTAAGGGCGAGTTGATAAATTTGGCGACGGGACAGTGATAAATTTTCGGCTAACTGGCGACTGGCTTGCGATCGCGACAGTCCCTGCTGTAGTAATTGTTGTAATTGGGCTAGGATATCTTCCTCTGACAGGGTGGGGGTTGTGGGTGTAACTGGTGCGATCGCAATAGTTAATTCTCCTCGGACTTCCCTGTTTTGGTAATATTCGAGCGCACCCCCCAGGCTACCGCGCCAAAATTCCTCATGGAGTTTGGTTAATTCCCGCGCTATGACGACACCATGATCGCCGCCTAAAACATCGATTAAATCGCTCAAAGTTTGTCGGAGTCGGTGGGGAGACTCATATAAAATCATGGTCCGACACTGGGAGCCCAAGGCTTGTAGGCGTTTTTGGCGGTCTTTACCTTTGGCGGGTAAAAAGCCTTCAAACACAAAGCGATCGGTTGGTAGTCCCGACCCACTCAATGCGGTTAAACAGGCGCTAACACCAGGAATGGGAACCACAGGAATACCCGCATTGATACAGCCTTGTACTAACTCGGTACCTGGGTCAGAAATTCCCGGCATTCCCGCATCAGTTACTATAGCGATCGCACTTCCACCTAAAAGGCGATCGATTAATTCAGGAAGGCGACGGCTTTGGTTATGCTGGTGGTAGCTAATTTGGGGCGTTTCAATCTGAAAGTGATGTAGTAATTTCCCCGTGTGGCGGGTATCTTCCGCCGCAATGAGATCCACTGATTTTAAAGTCTGCAAAGCCCGAAATGTTATATCATCTAGGTTCCCTATGGGAGTACCAACAACATATAGGGTTCCCATTTGTAGGTCTGTCATCGAAGGTTATAGTTATTTGGGGAGTCGGTTAGAGATATTTGGCAGGCAGGTCAAACACGCCCAGATTACCACTTACTCTCCTTGGCTGAAACTATTGTACTGTGATTGTCTCCATTGTGCTAGAGTTAGTCATATTTTAGTTAACTCTTCTACCGGAGCAAAATTACATGACTTCAATTGAAACCCCTACGACTCTAATTGTTACCGCATATAATAACAAAAATCAAGCCAAGGAAGTTCTGAAAGTCCTTAAAGACATGGAGCGCGCTGGCATTATTTTTATTGTTAATGCGGCGGTCATGGTCAAAAATGAAAAGGGCAAGGTTTCCATTAGTGAAACCGGAGACACCGGCCCCCGTGGTGGTGCAATTATGGGGGGTATCACTGCTGGATTAATTGCTTTATTTAATCCCATTGGTGCTTTAGGTGTAATTGCCATGACCGCTGGTGGGGCAGGTGTTGGGGCTTTAGTTACCCACTTTATTGATTTGGGTTTCCCCCAAGAAGACCTCAAGGATTTATCGGAGTCTTTAACTCCCGGTAGTTCGGCTTTAATTGCTTTGGTAGAACAAACTTGGGTAGAGAAAGTATGTGAGGAATTGGCAAAATTTGAGGGCAAACTTTATCGCCGTGCTATTAAAGAAGAACTGGCGGCTCAGTTAACAGAAACAGCTAAAACTGTTGAGGTGGAACCGGAAACCGAGTCGGAGTCAAATCAGTAAATTATCGATGCCAACCAGAGACTTTAGAAGTTACCTAAAAGTTAACAGTAAATATGATAAATGTTGAGATGTTGACTCGCAACTTAATGTTTTGATATATTTACTGTTGCCAAAATTGTGCTATAATTAGTAGCAGGGTGTGACTGGATAGGTTAGACTAACTTTAAAATTATCAGATAAATGTGAGGTTCTATGGCTCAGTATATCCTCGCGCTATTGATTTCGTTAGGCATTGGGTTTGGGGTAAATTCCTCAATTAGAATTATCAGTGATGGAGATGAAGCATTAGTGGCTCGGTTAGGTAAATATAACCGAACTCTGAAGCCGGGTTTACAGTTTGTGATCCCGGTGATTGAAAAAATCGTACACTATGATACTTTGCGGGAAAGGCTGTTAGATATTCCCAAACAAGAGGCAATTACTAAAGATAATGTTCCCCTAACTATTGATGCTTTGGTGTTTTGGAAAATCCAAGATATGCGAAAATCTTTCTATGATATTCAGGGAGTAGAAGATGCGATCGGGAATTTAGTAACTACGACTCTGCGGGCGGAAGTGGGATTAAGAAATATGGAGGATATGTTTTCGTCTATCAATGAAATTAATACCGCACTGCTTCACAACATAGCGGAGAAAACGATAAATTGGGGAGTGCAAGTAGTACGGGTTGATTTACAAAGCATTGAACCTCCGGCTAAGGTGAAATTAGCGATGGAGGCTCAAAGGGCAGCGGAGAGTCAAAAAAAGGCTGATATCAGTATAGCAGAAGGTAAAGCGGCATCGATTAAAGTTTTAGCAGAGGTGCTGAACCTAGATCCAAATAGTCGAGAGTTTTTACAGTTTTTGATTGCTAAACAGTTCGTAGACGCTAATCAACAAATTAGCATGAGTGAAAATGCCAAAGTAATATTTATGGACCCGTCCCAATTAACGGAAGCCCTGACGGGACTCATAGACCAGGATATGTCGAGAGTTGAGTCCCAGGCGGCTATGAGAGCAAAACTATTCTCGAAGGGAAATAGTCAGCCGAAAGACTAGTAATCATGAAGCCGGGAAATTAGGCGTTAATTTTCTGCCAAATTTCCTGCAAATATTGGCACCACTTGGCGGCGAGGGAAAGTTGCGTAAAGGGAACACGGATCGGGTCAGGTTCATCTTGCAGGATAAATTCTAACTCGACGGATTTTCCTTTTTGGGGGAGTTGGTCGAGGCTGACAGATTTATTATCCACCAATAGCCATATTGACTGAACATCCCGGAGAGAAAAAGTTTGTAAGTTAACAGGACCCTGGCGAGTGGGTTTACCCCAGGTCAGTTGGTCGCCACTGTGACCTAAGACGGCATAGATATCATATTTGGCTTGATCAAATTTTTCAGCCCACAGCTTATAGGCTTCTAACTTCTGATATTCATTCCACCCAGACCAGGCGAGTCCAATAAACACAGCCAGCAGGGGAAGCCACAGTAATCCTCGTTCCATAATTTATCTGATTTGAGCGTTTAATACGAATTTAGAATCTTCGAGATACAATAGAATCACCAATTTGATGATTTGTCTGGTCGGTAACTGACCGTTGGACGAATTAGCCGTTAACTATGGCGAAAACACATGAAAAGATTTCTACTACTTTGCCTATTCCTGCTTGGGTTGGGCTGGGCGGTGTCTAACTTCACTGGCTTGGCTACCCAAGGCACATTTGATTCGATTGTACTAGATTTTCGGGAAGATTTGACTCAAACGGAAATAGCCGATCGCATTAGAACGATCGCCGATCAGTATCAAGTAGTTCCTCAGTTAAACAGTAAATTCTCCAAAGACGATAACATTTATGTGGTTCGTGGCGATCGCGATCTACTCAGATCCCTAAGAAGGTCTTTGCGCCAAGACACAGAAGCGATCGAACCTAACTTTATTTACCGCATTGACACTCAACCCATGAATGTCGCGGCGATTATTTTGGGTGACTCTAACAACTTTCCCAATGACCCCCTCTACGGTAAACAGTGGAATTTACGCAGTATCAATATAGAGGAAGCCTGGAAAGAAACCCAAGGAGAAGGGGTGACAGTGGCGGTCATTGATACCGGAGTCAGTCGGGTTCCCGATTTAAAAGATACCGAATTTGTCCCCGGTTATGACTTTGTGAATAACCGCCGGGAAGCCTCCGATGATAACGGACATGGAACCCATGTAGCGGGCACTATTGCCCAATCTACCAACAATGGCTATGGGGTGGCAGGTATTGCCCACCGCGCCAAAATCATGCCCTTAAAAGTCCTCTCAGCCGGTGGTGGTGGCACAATTTCCGACATTGCAGAGGCGATTAGATTCGCGGCCGACAATGGCGCTGATGTCATTAACATGAGTCTCGGTGGTGGCGGCGAAACTCAATTGATGAAAGATGCGATCGACTACGCCTATAACAAGGGTGTAGTAATTATTGCTGCCGCTGGTAACTCTGGAGAAAATGCGGCAGCTTATCCCGCCCGTTATCCCAGAGTGGTGGCAGTTTCTGCCCTCGACTCTACCGGAAATAAAACCCCCTACTCCAATTTTGGCGCAGGTGTCGATATTTCTGCCCCCGGTGGCTTGACCCAGGGCGACAATGAAGATGGAGGCATTCTCCAGGAAACCATTGACCCGGCTACAGGCGGATCAACCTTTGCCGCTTTTCAGGGAACCAGCATGGCTTCCCCCCATGTGGCTGGAGTAGCAGCTTTAATTCGCGCCACCGGGGTTGATAGCCCTGATGAAATTGTGGCGATTCTCAAAGAGTCCTCCCGTCAAGTGGCTGAAGACCCCTTTAATCATTTTGGCGCTGGTCATTTGGATGCTGCTAGTGCTGTACAAGTGGCGCTGCGGGGACAAATTTCCTTCCGTGACTTTTTCCGCTGGCTGCGGGAGAGTGGTTATCTGAGTCCGCGCTTCTGGATTGATGGCGGCGCGGTGGCTTTATTGCCCAAAATTGCTATGGTTTTGGGGTCCTATTTATTGGCTTGGTTCCTCCGCAATTATTTCCCCTTCCGCTGGGGTTGGTCTATGGCTGGCGGTTTGATCGCCGGAAGCAGTGGTCTATTTTTCTTGCGGGGTCTGTACATCTTTGATTTGCCTCAATGGCCGATGCGGGTTATGGGTAGTTCTTTACCTGAACTTGGCGGCGCAATTCAGGGTAGCAGTGTGTTGAATCCTGTATTTGCTAGTGTATTGATTCCGGCGGTTTTGGTGGTACTATTCCTGGGTCATCCAGAGTGGAAGTGGTTGGCGATCGGTACTACTATTGGCGTGGCTAGTTTTTTGGTGATCAGTGCCTTTATTTCCCCAGCGGTTTGGGGTCTGGGAAGTGGGGCGATCGCCCGTGGTTTCTTGGTGATTAATGCCCTATTATGTATGGGTTTGGCGAGTTTAGCCTTGAAGTCGGAAACGACGATCGCTTAATTATTAGCACGTTGACCTCTATTTCCCCTCTGCTATGTCGGTGGAGGGGAATTATTCCGAATCTATCAAGTATTTGACATAATGGGAGAGTTATAAATATGACTATCACTGTTGAAGGGGTTGTGGAAAAAAAAGGTTTTGGGACGGGGACTTGGGCGCTGGTTAGTGCTGAACAAACCTATGAGTTGAAGGATGCACCCCCGGAGTTGCAGCAGTCGGGAAAAAAGGCGATCGTCCAGGGGATTATTCGCGAAGATGTGATGACTCTGGCGATGATTGGTCCGGTTTTACAGGTGGAGTCTTTTCAGGCGCTATCTTAGGGTTAATTTAGGAGAGATGACTAGACAATGAAGCGACTTTTAACGTTAATATTGCTGTTTTCGCTGGGTGTGATTTTGCCTTGGGGTTGTGCTGCTACCAGTCCTGATGGTTCTCTGACTGGGACAGGTTCACAGAATGTTCTGAATATCTATAACTGGTCAAGTTATATTGCTCCACAGGCGATCGCTCAATTTGAACAGGAATATAACGTTAAAATTAACTATGATACCTACGATAGTGGGGAAAGTATGTATGCCAAACTACAAGCCGGAAATCCTGGTTATGATGTGGTATTTTCCCCCGATTATATGGTAGGAATTATGATTAATCAGGGAATGTTACAACCTCTGGATTTGGCGAGGATTCCTAATATTATCCATCTCGACCCGCAGTTTGCTAACCCTCCCTATGACCCCGGAAATCAATATAGTATTCCCTATCAGTGGGTGACTTTGGGAATAGGTTATAATATTGATAGAGTCGGGGAAAATATTAACAGTTGGTCTCAATTATTTGACCCTGATTTTGCCTCCAAGGTTTCCCTATTAGATGATATGCGACACACTATGGGGGCGGTATTAATTTATTTGGGTTATGACCCTAATACTACCAATCAAAATGAAATTTTTGCCGCTAGGGATTTCTTAATTCAAAATAGTTCTCATATCACCGCCTTTGTTCCTGATACTGGTCAAAATCTCCTTAATCAAGGTGAGGTTGATATGACTATGGAATACAGCGGCGATATCTTTCAAGTAATGCAAGAAAATCCTAAGTTGCGTTATGCAATTCCTCAAGAAGGCACAATTATTGGTATGGATAATATGGTGATTCCTACAGGCGCACCTAACCCGGATTTAGCTTTGACATTCATTAATTTTATCATGGAACCGGAAATTAGTGCCCAAATCTCCAATTTTATTAACTATGGTTCCCCTAATAAAACGGCGATCGCTGAAAAGTTGATTAAACCAGAAAATTTGGCAAATCCTGGTATTTATCCCCCTCCCGAAGTTTTTGCGAAACTCAGATATTTGGAAGATGTCGGAGAAGCTACTATCTTTTATGATCAAGCCTGGACAGAGGTTAAGTTGGGTGTAGGGTCTTAATTGAGCGACTATGAATCATGCGGTTGAACTGGTCAATGTTTCTAAGACTTTTCGGGGGAGTAAGCATCGAGATTTTTTAGCAGTCAATGGCTTAAATTTACAGATTCGAGATGGGGAGTTTTTCTCCCTCCTCGGACCTTCTGGCTGTGGGAAAACTACCACATTAAGAATGATTGCTGGGTTTGAATTACCTACCACCGGAGAAGTTTATATTCACGGTCAAGCTATGGGTCAGCGACCTCCCTTTCACCGTCCGGTTAATACTGTATTCCAACATTATGCTTTGTTTCCTCATTTGACTGTCGCCCAAAATATCGCCTTTGGACTGGAGATGGAAAATTTACCCTCTGCGGAAATTAGCGATCGCCTCTCTCAGGTGTTGGAGTTAGTCAAATTAACCGAAATGCGCGATCGCTATCCTCGTCAGCTATCCGGGGGACAGCAGCAGCGCGTCGCCCTAGCTAGGTCTCTAGTTAAACAGCCAGAGGTTTTATTATTTGACGAACCTTTAGGCGCTTTAGACATGAAATTGCGGAAACAAATGCAACTGGAACTTAAACAAATGCAGCAACGTATCGGAATTACTTTTATTTATGTTACCCACGACCAAGAAGAAGCCTTAACTATGTCCGATCGCATTGCTATTATGAACCAGGGAGAGGTTCAACAGGTCGGAACTCCTATCGAAATTTACGAATATCCCAAAACTCGATTTGTCGCCGATTTTATTGGGGATAGTAACTTCCTCACCGGACGGGTTATAGCAATTAATAATGACCAGCAAACCGTGTTAGTTGATGAATCTCTACCTATTCAAATTGTCGCCGAAAATAGTCTTTCTGTAGGACAAATTGTAACATTAGTAATTAGACCCGAAAAAATAACTCTATATCCTGTCAAGTCTGCTCATATCCCCAGTTGGTCTGGACTCTTGGAAGAAAGGGTTTATATCGGTACGGATACCCGCTACAAAGTTAAACTCTCCCCCAACTGTTATGTTATGGTGAGAGTCCAAAATTGGCATCGAGATGACCTCCAAAGATACCAGCCAGGTCAACAGGTTGAAGTGTTTGTATCTCCCGAAAGTATTGGGGTTCTCGAATCTTAGTTATTTGCACCTCCTCTTGAGGAAAATAACCCCAGTATCGGCGCAAGAATTATACCAAAAATAAACCCTCCCGCATGAGCCCAATAAGCTACCCCGCCGACTTCTTCTCCCGTAGCTGTATCTATATTAGGCGTAGAAGTCCCGGCAATAAATTGGAATGCAAACCATAAAATCAGGAAGAAATAAGCCGGCAGCCTTATAGGAATAAACGGAAAAAATGGGAAGATTACTAATAATTTAGCACGGGGAAACCGAATTAAATAGGCTCCTAAAACTCCGGCGATCGCTCCACTTGCTCCCAACAATGGTATGATAGAATCAGGGGACGCAAACCCTTGAATCAATGCGGCTGCTATTCCACATAGTATATAGAAAATCAAAAATTTAAAATGACCTAAACAATCTTCAATATTGTTGCCAAAAATACTCAGAAACAACATATTCCCCACAATATGACCAATACCACCGTGCATAAATTGCGAGGTAATTAGAGTCAACCAAGCTGGAAAGGTAAATGCTGCTGCTGGCATATCAGACGGACAACTTTGGGCGAGTTGACAGGGTATAAATGCACCAGTATAGATGATTTGTTCTACTTGTTCTGGTTCGGAAACTATCACCAGAAATTGTAGCGCAAAAACTATCAGATTGATAATAATTAACACCTTAGTTACCCAAGGGTTAATCTCAGTTGGGTTATCATCGCGAATGGGAATCAGGGGAAAGTACCTCTTTATTGATATATAGCACATCTGCGATTATACCATTTTTGACATCTGACCCGGACTCTATCCCCAGGGGTATAAGTGGTTAACCAGACTTAACCAAATAATGGACAGATAACCACTTAGCCTCCCTCAACCTTTATCGGGTAGGGGTTACAGCTAAGTTAATATCTAATGATATGGGCACAATTTCAGTTGGACAGATGCAAGTTTGGGCGAAAATGCAACCGATCGCATTTTTTTTGACAATTTGGGGAGCAAAAACTATCCTGGTGTAGTCAATAAACTTGGGATTCTACAATCTGTAGAATGGAATATACATCGGGCTGTCGGTCAAAGCGATCGGCGGCTTTTCTCCGGTTATAGGGTAAATAGGAAGCGTTTATACGAGTTAACTGACTTGGCTGGCGATCGCTTTAGTTTTTCTGTATGATGATTATGGCCATGAGTAATGGCTACTTGACAACCCGTTATTCGTTAGGGCCACAGACAACTCTACTCCCAAGTCCTAACGGATTCTTGTGGCTTTGGCTTGATTGTGCGATCGCGTTCACTTCTTGTCCCTCGTTGTTCA
>NZ_JARPLC010000091.1:0-21260 GCF_032350395.1 Limnospira sp. PMC 289.06 | reverse complement strand
GATGTACGGTTTTGAATGGGAGGGGTAGACCGTGAGGTCTATCTCGACCCCTAATAAATTAAGTTTTGTCGCCTAGGTAACAAAAATCAATGCACAAGGATTATTATGGGCTACTGATATCAACCCTCAGTTTCCGTCACCGTTGGAAGTGGCAGATTATCCTGCCCTACGGTGGCCATCTAACTTCCAATAACGACTACTCCACTCCAGAAGAGGCACTACTTGGGGGCAAGTCCTGGATTGATAGCGAAACAGCATTTAATGCCCTAAATAGCTGTTTAGCACAGTTTTACAGTTCAGGCTTGATTAATCCTCCTGAATATCAGAACTTGATGGATTCTTTGCGGGGTATTACCCAAAGGTGCTAATGGCCTTGCCAGTTTCCTGATTCAGTTTTTATAGTTAATTGTTAATTGATGCTCCCACTACAATATAATTCAATAACTACTCAGGTAGTGTGGGCATCCGGTTTGGGCTGATATTATGATCAACTTTCATTGTTGTCTGGTAGATTGAAATCATGGAAAGGGAGGCCACAGTCATGATATCTTTGAGAAAGAAACTACACCGTTTAATAGAAGGAATATCAGACGAAGATCTGAAAACTGCCTGGGAGTTTCTGACCCCCCTCTATGAAGATGCTTTCATGGTCAAAGCTATTGATAATGCCCATAAAAAATTAAGGCCAGGAGATGCCTTAACCAGAGAAGAAGCCCTACAAGTGCTGTATTTTGATTATGGGCGTGTCCCCCTAGCCCCCCATGGCTTCAATCCCGATATAGAAGGCATTTGATATTGGTTATGTCGTGAATGTTGAAGTTCGTTATGCACGCTCTTTTTTACAAGACTTAACTGCCTTAGACACTGATGCCTATTGGCGAGTTTATCAAATCGTTTTCGTCAAGTTTCCCCAAATTAATCGCTTACAAGAATTGCCCGAATTTCGCGCGGTGGGTTCCACTGGCATTTTTTATCGATTCACGGTCGATCGCTATTTAATTGGCCTAGAGATGACGGGCCAAATAGTCAAGTTTATGAGAATTCTGCCTAAACCCCATGTTTAATGTTTGACCAAAGATGGGAGTTTCAAGCCCCGTCCTAGAAGGACATAGCAACACAGGCTTACGGTATACGGATAAGATAGGCACGGGGCGAGACGACCCTAAACGGACTCAGAGGGGTTGTCAGACTACTTAGGTATCAAAACCCAGCATTGAAGACCACGGCTAAAGCAGCGGTGAGTATGTCAAAACTGTTGTAGAATATCTCCTGATAGATAAGGCTCTATCAATCAATTGCGGAAGGGTAAAAGCCGTTAAACCCTCATAGATGTTCTCGACTGGCAACTTGTACATAGCGGGGAAACAGTGATTATGGATGCCATCACACTCTGGCAAAGATACCAAGACTGGCTGTACTACCACGAAGAAATAGGACTGTACCTCGATATCAGTCGAATTAGGTTTGATCAGGCTTTTCTGGAAGCCATGAAGCCCAAATTTGACGGGGCATTTCGAGATATGGAAGCCCTCGAAGGTGGGGCGATCGCTAATCCAGATGAACAGCGAATGGTAGGCCATTATTGGCTGCGAAACCCGGAGTTAGCGCCTACTCCCCAAATCAAACAGCAAATTATCGACACAGTTAACAAAATAGAAACCTTTGTCGCTAAAGTCCATAAGGGTGAGATTAAACCCCCCCAAGCCGAAAAATTTACAGATTTACTCTCCATTGGTATTGGAGGATCAGCCCTAGGACCACAATTTGTGGCTGATGCTTTAGCCCCAGACTACCCACTGATCAACATCCACTTTATCGATAATAGTGACCCCGATGGCATAGATCGGATTCTGCAACGACTAGGCGATCGCCTAAAGAGTACCCTAATCTTAGTAATTTCCAAATCCGGCGGCACCCCAGAACCCCGTAACGGCATGATGGAAGTTAAACAAGCATTACTCAACCAAAACCTCCACTTTCGCGATCAAGCGATCGCCACTACCCAAATCGGTAGTAAACTCTACCAAGAAGCCACCAGCCAAGGATGGTTAGAAACCTTCCCCATGGAAGACTGGATCGGTGGTCGCACCTCCGAAATGTCAGCCGTAGGACTACTTCCGGCCGCCCTACAAGGCATAGATATTCATGCCCTACTCCAAGGGGCAAAAACCATGGATATCGCCACCCGCCAACCCGATATCAAAACCAACCCCGCCGCCCTGCTGGCCCTATCTTGGTATGCCGTCGGAGGTGGCCGTGGTCAAAAAGATATGGTAATTCTCCCCTACAAGGACAGACTCATACTCTTGAGCCGTTATCTGCAACAATTAGTCATGGAATCCTTGGGAAAAGAAAAAGACCTAGAGGGAAACATCGTCAACCAAGGTATCTCCGTCTACGGTAACAAAGGTTCCACAGACCAACACGCCTACGTCCAACAGCTTCGAGATGGGGTTCCTAACTTCTTCGCCACCTTTATCGAAGTCCTACGCGATCGCCAAAAACCATCCCCAGAAATAGAACCCGGAGTCACCGCCGGAGACTATCTCTCAGGCTTCCTACAAGGCACACGAGAGGCTCTGTACGACAACCAACGAGACTCCATTACCGTAACTATTACCGAAGTCAATCCGTACACCGTAGGCGCTCTGGTCGCTCTCTATGAACGTGCTGTCAGTTTATACGCCTCCCTAGTCAACATCAACGCCTATCACCAACCCGGAGTCGAAGCCGGGAAAAAAGCCGCCGCCCAAGTCCTAGAGTTACAACATCAAGGTTTACAAGTCCTACGCGGCCATAGCCAAGGTATTTCTATATCCGACTTAGCCGCGAAAATAGATGCCCAGGAACAGGTAGAAACCCTATATAAAATCCTGCGTCACCTAGCAGCCAATGACCGAGGAGTAGAATTGAGCGGAGACCCCAGTAAACCCGCCCAACTGATCGCCAAATGGCGCTAAACTGGCTCCCTAAGCCCCCTAATCCATAATTCCCATTCACCCGGTCTTTCTCCCCCCACAGATCGGGTCACTTTTTATTGGTATAGCATAGGAGAGGAGCATTCGACTCCCTAAATCAAACAGACATAATTAGGAGTGAAAACGAGTGGCTGAGAACCTGTACATTGCTACCATTGAACCCGGAAGTGGCAAATCCCTGGTCGTACTCGGAATCATAGAATTGCTTTCCAAACGAATTCAAAAATTGGGCTTTTTCCGTCCCATTATCCGTAGTCGCACCACTCCTGACAGAGATATCCAATTAGTTCGCAGCCGCCTACACCAAGCCTTACCCTATGAATCTTACTATGCTCTCACCCACGAAGAAGCTCAAAATTTGATTGCTGAGGGTCGCTATGATGAAGTGATTAAGCAAGTCATCGAAAAATATAAAGCCGTTGAGCAAGATTGTGATTTTGTTGTCTGCGAGGGCACTGATTTTACTGATATTGCTTCCGCCTTCGAGTTTGATTTTAACGTCCGATTTGCCAATCACCTAGGTTGTCCCATTTTGATTGTCGCCAGCGGTAGCGGTAAAACTCCCAATCAATTAATGAGTGCCGTATTAGCCGAACGAGAAGCCTTTATTGAGGAAGGTTGCACGATCGCCGCTACCGTAGTTAACCGCGTCGATAACCACAATGTTCCCGCAATTATCGAACAGGTGAAAACCCTCTGGAAATTTCCAGATCCCCTATTTGTCATTCCAGAAGAACCCATTTTAGCTAAACCCACAGTCGCCGAAATTGCCCAGAAACTCGGCGGTAAACAAATCTATGGCGCATCGGACGATCGCCTTAACCGCGAGGTTTTTGATTTGCGCGTCGCCGCCATGCAAGTTCCCAATTTCCTCAAATACCTCCAAGAAGGTAGCTTAATTATTACCCCAGGCGATCGATCTGATATTATTCTCGCCTGTGGAGCCGCAGCCACTTCTGAGAACTATCCTAATGTTGCCGGAATTATCCTTAGTGGCGGTCTTGCACTACCAACCACCATCCAAACCCTCATTGATGGATGTCGTAATTGGACAGTTCCCATTATTACAGTTAATACTGATACCTACGAAACCGCCATGAATGTAGACCGGGTACATGGTGCGATTACCCCGGACAACGATCGCAAAATTGCCTCAGCTTTGGGGTTATTTGAAGCTCATGTCAATTTGGCTCAAATTGAGGAGCGCATACAGCTTTCCCGTCCCTCTCGTACAACTCCCATCATGTTTGAGTATCAATTGATTCAAAGGGCTAAAGCTAATCGACAGCATATTGTTCTACCCGAAGGACGCGAAGATCGGATTTTACAGGCTGCTGAGATTTTGTGGCGGCGGGGAGTCGCAGATATTACCTTATTAGGTTCCGAACCAGAAATTCGCGGACGTATTGCCGCTCTCGGTTTGAATTTATCCCAAGTCCAGATTATTGATCCAGCCAGTTCTCCCTGGTATGAAGACTATGCCGAAACCTATTTTAATCTCCGTAAACATAAGGGTATTGCTAAAGACGGAGCCTATGATGTCATGCTCGATGTTAGCTATTTTGGCACCATGATGGTTTATAAGGGGCACGCTGATGGTATGGTGTCAGGAGCAGTCCACACCACCGGTCACACGATCCGCCCCGCTTTGGAGTTTATTCGCACCAGTCCCGGCACTTCTATTGTCTCTAGTGTCTTTTTAATGGCGTTGGAAGATCGGATTTTGGTTTATGGCGACTGTGCCGTAAATCCTAATCCTAATCCTCAACAATTGGCTGATATTGCTATCAGTTCCGCTTTGACTGCTCAAATGTTTGGCATTGAACCTAGGGTGGCTATGTTGTCTTATTCTACTGGAGAATCGGGACAGGGTGAGGATGTCGAAAAGGTTAAGCAAGCTACTTCGATCGCCCGTCAACTGCGCCCCGACTTGAAAATTGAAGGCCCGATCCAGTATGATGCTGCTATTGATGAGACTGTCGCTAAAACTAAGCTACCTGATAGTCAGGTGGCTGGTCGTGCCACCGTTTTTATTTTTCCTGATTTGAATACGGGAAATAATACTTACAAGGCTGTACAGCGATCGGCTAATGCTGTGGCGATCGGACCAATTTTGCAGGGATTGAAAAAACCTGTTAATGATTTGAGTCGCGGTTGCACCGTCACCGATATTGTCAATACCGTAGCAATTACTGCTATTCAAGCGGATTTAGCCGCATTCTCAGTCCCATTAACTCCATAAACACCGGACATTGTAGCATCTCAGATAGAATATTATTAATGGGTGAGACCCCATAATGGTGAGCCGTGCCGCTTTCACCAACTCTACTCTGATGTTTACTTTCTCAATGGCTTTGACCATGAATATACATAAATTAACCCAAGACCTCCCTCGTCGAATAGTCCTCAGTTACGCTGTTATTGGCGCGGTCTGGATACTGATTTCTGATCAGGCTATAGAAATTTTTATTGGTAATTATAGCCAGTTCACTTATCTGGCTACATTAAAAGGATTAATATTTCTGGTGATTACTGGCTGGCTTTTATCGAAAGTCCTCAAAAATTATGAGCGATCGCTCCTAGAAATGAGCCATAAAAACGCATCCACAAGAACCATACAATACCTGATTATTTTAAACAAAATTAATGAATACATAACCCTGCAAAAACAACTGAAAAATGCCATGCAATATGACTCCCTAACTAAACTACCCTTGCGTTCTATATTGTTGGAAAAGTTAGAGTATTTATTTAAGGCATCTGATATACATCATCAATTTGCAGTTATTCACCTAGATGTTGTTCACTTTAAATCTATTAAATATACCCTAGGATATGAATTTTCAGAACAGCTATTGATCGCTATTACTAACCGCCTGACTACCTATCTTCCTGATGCTGTCATGATTGCTAGAGTCGGTATGGCTGATGAGTTTATAATTCTCTTGGAACAAATGGGAGACTTGGCATCAGCTCATAAAATTCTCAATTATATTAGTAATCTGTTTATCCAACCATTTCATTTAGAAGAACACGAAATATTTAAACAGGTCAAAATGGGCTTGGCTTTTAGTTATGACTGTGGTGGTAATCCCGAACAACTCCTACAAGCCGCAGAATTAGCTGTGCATCAATGTCGCCGTTCTCCCAATACTGGTTATACCATATTTAATCCCGAATTTAAAGCCTATGCTAGTCGTCAGCTAGAGTTAGATAATCAAATGAGACGAGACTTTAATGACCGTAAGTTTCAGCTTTATTATCAACCCATTTTCAGTGCTGATACCTTGGAAATAGTCGGGTTTGAATCCCTGATTAGGTGGTATCATAACTCTCAGCTTATTTCTAACTTAGAATTTATCCCTTTGGCGGAAGAAACCGGCTTTATCATTCCTTTGGGAATGTGGGTATTTGGTCAGGCTTGCTGGCAATTTCAACAGTGGCGATCGCAATTTCCCCAGGTCGAATCCATGTTTGTTAACATTAATGTTTCCGTCGTACAACTCATGCAGCCTAATTTATTAAGCCAAATTGATCATATCTTAGCAGTAACTGAAATTCCCCCCCCAACAAATTCAACTCGAAATTACCGAAACCGCCTTAATGAATAATCCTGAAGATATTGCCGACATCTTAAAAGACATCAAATCTCGGAAAATTAACCTCTGTATAGATGATTTTGGTACCGGTTATTCATCTTTAAGTTACCTCCAAAATTTCCCCTTTGATACCATCAAGGTTGACAAATCATTTATTACTGATATAGAATGGGACCAGAAAAGTGTGGAAATTGTCCGAACTATTGCCTTGATGGCTAATTCCTTAGATATCAACTTAGTAGCCGAAGGGGTCGAAACTCCAGGTCAACTCAGACAACTACAAAACCTGAAATATCAAACCGTCCAAGGATATCTACTCGCTAAACCCATGTCCGTAGACGCTGTTGAAGAATATCTGCAACGCCAACACCATAATTGTTGTTCAGAAGCAGGTTAGAAGTTCTCCCCTCACCAACCATCAAAAACTATGTATAATTAAGCCATGACAAAACTTGAGTTTAGGAAAGATTTATGGCCAAAGCAATTTGGAATGGGGTCGTTATTGCCGAAAGCGATAATTGTGAAGTAGTCGAAGGTAATCAATATTTCCCCCCGGACTCCATTAAACAAGAATACTTCCGAAATAGCGACACCCACACCACCTGTGGCTGGAAAGGGGTTGCTAGTTACTATACCCTAGAGGTGGAAGGCGAACTTAACAAAGATGCTGCTTGGTACTATCCTAGCCCATTACCAGCAGCCAAAAATATTGAAGGTTATATTGCCTTCTGGAGAGGTGTAAAAGTCGAGGTCTAACTATCTCCGACTACCTGTTCATCAGATAACCAAGCCTCTCCCGCCTGTTGTAGGGCATCAATGACCGGCTTTATATTTCGTCCCCTAGGTGTTAGAGAATATTCTACCCTAGGGGGTATTTCTGGATAAACCTTCCTTTCTATCATACCATACTTTTCTAATTCCCTCAACCGAATTGTCAGGGTTTTCGTACTAATCGGAAGTGCTTCCTGTAGTTCATGAGTGCGGCGGTTATCTATCAAAAGTTCCCGCAAAATTAAAAAAGACCACTTACTACTAATTCTATCCAATATATATTCTATAGGACAAGGCTGTTCGGTCTCAGTAGAGTTTTCCGAACCCCTTGACATTGGGCCTGCTTGGGGGGTTTCGCAATGTTTTGTAACTTTCATTTTAACAAATTTTAAGATTTACTTTAGTGGTTCCAAACCGCCACAGCAGCTTTAAACTTTTTTAATAACCGGCTGTAACTCCACTATAGCATTAATTTGGTACTTTAGGTAACTAAGGTAAGTTTAGTAACCTATATTGTAATTTTTATAGAAAGTAATACTCTATAAACAGAGGGAAAAAAAACCCTCTGTGACGAAAAAAATCTCAGCCTGTAGATCGACAGTCAGACCAAAATTAACTAAGTCTAAATGCTGAGTTTTGGAGCAATAAGGTTTCCCATACCTGTTGCCAGATAGTCTGTTTACATGAAAATCAGAGTATCAGTAATACTGACACCTCTGAAAGTGTAAAAAGATGTGGCTGTACTCTCTACCAGACTGTTATTCAAGTTTGGAGGAATTTCATAATGGTTGAAAATAAAGAAAAAGCATTCGTACTGTGGTTTGAGGAAGTAGGAATTGCCGATGTTCCATTAGTAGGTGGAAAAAACGCATCCCTAGGGGAGATGATTCAACAGCTAAACTCGAAAGGGGTTAGCGTTCCCACGGGATTTGCTACCACAGCCTACGCTTATCGCTACTTTGTGGAAAAAGCGGGCTTAGAAGTCAAACTACGCGAACTGTTCTCGGATCTAGATGTGGAAGATATGCCGAACCTGCGGCAGCGGGGTAAGCAGGCTCGCGCTTTGATCCTAGATACTCCCTTCCCTCCAGAACTTGAAGAAGAAATTGTTAAGTATTACAGGAAACTGTGTGAACGTTACGCGACTTCAGCAGAATTCTGTGAGAAGTTCGATTCAGATTATAAAGAAGAATGCAAACGCTATGCCAGTGATGTTGACGTAGCGGTGCGGTCTAGTGCTACAGCAGAAGATTTACCTGATGCGAGTTTTGCAGGTCAGCAAGAAACATACTTGAATGTTTATGGGGAAGATACGGTTTTAAAATCTTGCCATAAGTGTTTTGCTTCCATCTTTACAGATCGGGCGATTTCCTACCGGACAATTAAAGGCTTTGATCACTTCGATGTTGCCTTGTCGGTGGGTGTACAAAGAATGGTTAGGTCTGACCTAGCCTCTTCGGGTGTCATGTTCTCCATTGACACAGAAACAGGCTTTAAGAATGCTGCCCTAGTGACGGCTGCCTATGGTTTAGGGGAAAACGTGGTACAAGGTGCAGTTAACCCTGATGAATACTTTGTATTCAAGCCTACTCTGAAACAAGGATTCCGTCCTATCCTAGAGAAACGCTTGGGAACAAAAGAACTCAAGATGGTTTACGACATTGGTGGCACGAAACTCACCAAAAACGTAAGCGTCCCAGTTTCCGAACGCGAGAAGTTCTGTATTACAGATGATGAAATCCTGAAGCTGGCTGAATGGGCGGTTATCATCGAAAATCACTACTCAACAGTTCGTGGGTGCTATACACCTATGGATATTGAGTGGGCGAAAGATGGTATCACAGGTGAACTGTTCATCGTCCAGGCACGTCCAGAAACGGTACAATCCCAAAAATCCGGCAGCATCCTGCGGTCTTACAAACTCAATGGCACCAGCAACGTGCTGTCTCGCGGTCGTGCAGTTGGTGAAATGATCGGTCAGGGTAAAGCACGGGTGATTATGGATGTTCACCGGATTGATGATTTTCAACCGGGAGAAGTGTTAGTTACCAACAAGACTGACCCTGACTGGGAACCGATTATGAAGCGTTCCAGTGCTATTGTTACTAACGCTGGCGGTCGGACTTGTCACGCGGCGATTATTGCTCGTGAAATGGGTATTCCGGCGATCGTTGGTTGCGGAGATGCTACCCAAGCGGTCAAGACCGGACAAGAAATTACGGTTTCCTGTTCGGAAGGGGAAGAAGGACGGGTGTATGAAGGGTTAGTACCTTTTGATGTGAACGAAACCGTTCTGGACAACTTACCCAAGACCCGCACTAAAATTCTGATGAATGTGGGGAACCCCGAAGAGGCCTTCGGTTTGGCATCTATTCCCTGCGATGGTGTAGGTTTGGCTCGTCTTGAGTTTATTATCGCTAATCATATTAAGGCTCACCCCTTGGCGCTACTCAAGTATGACCAACTCGAAGATGAATCAGTTAAGCGGGAAATTGGCGAACTGACCAAACTCTATGACCACAAGCCGGACTTCTTTGTTGATAAACTGGCTCATGGTATTGGCACGATCGCAGCGGCTTTCTATCCGAACCCAGTGATTGTGCGGATGTCGGACTTCAAGAGTAACGAATACGCGAACCTGTTAGGTGGTCGTCAGTTTGAACCGAAAGAAGAAAACCCGATGATCGGCTGGCGGGGTGCATCCCGTTACTACGACCCCAACTACCGGGAAGCCTACGGTCTGGAATGTGTGGCTCTGAAACGGGTGCGCGACGAAATGGGTCTGACGAATGTGGTGCCGATGATTCCCTTCTGTCGGACTCCTGATGAAGGCCGGAAGGTCTTGGCTGAAATGGAGAAATATGGCCTGAAACGAGGCGAAAACGGTCTCCAGGTTTATGTAATGTGCGAATTGCCGAGTAATGTCATCTTTGCTGATGAGTTCGCTCAAGTGTTCGATGGCTTCTCCATCGGATCGAATGACTTGACTCAGTTAACTCTAGGCTTAGACCGTGACTCCGCACTGGTGGCTCATATCTTTGACGAACGCAACGAAGCGGTACGTCGGATGGTTACGATCGCCATTAAAGCAGCTAAGAAATATAATCGCAAGATTGGTATTTGTGGTCAAGCGCCTAGTGACTATCCCGAATTTGCTCGGTTCTTAGTTGAGTTGGGTATTGACTCGATGAGTTTGAACCCCGACTCTGTGATTAAGACCATCCTGGACATTGGCAAGATGGAAGAGTCTGGCGTTTTGGTTGATGATATCATGGAAGTCGCTCAGGCTAAATAGAGTTCCGTTTAGGATACTAAGTAACTTCTGAGTTCTAATTGAAAACTGCTCTGGTGAAAGCCGGGGCAGTTTTTTTCGTCCATAGGTTGACAAATAATTATAAACCGTGATACAATATTGGGGGTATTTTTAGCTGAATTTAAGCGAGATTTGACCCAGATTGGTGAGAGAAAAATTAAACGCAGGTAAAGGAGTTAAATCACTCCTAGGGGTGATGTTAAGGCTGTTTGTGGTGATCGGTTTAGCGATCGCCTGGATTTTACTAACAGCGACCCCTGCTTGATGTACGGACAAGTCAACCTTAGCCAAAAAGATTATGCACTTGAACTGGGAACACATAATTCCACAAGCGCCGCCACCCCCAGGGGAAATCATCGAAGCATTAGAAGCTACCACGACCACCCGAGAATTTTATCAAGAAGTCGAATATCGTGAGGACTTCGATCGCTATTGCCAGTGGTATTATGAAACAGCCGATCGCCACCGTCAAGAGATGCAGAAAATGCTAGGTGATTTTAACCTGCTGGGGTGGTTTTGGCGGGGTCGCCACTAAAGCCGCCGGGGTGAGGGACCCAAGAAACGGTGAACTGATGTCTCTTTGTCCCCAATAATTCCCCAGATGGTTTCTAACTGTCCTCAATCACTTCTAACTCCTCCTCTCGGAAGTGAACCTTAAACTTGGGGTTAAACTGTACTATAACAGGCAGATTAGGGGTAATAGTTCTACCATTCCAGTCTGTTAGGATGGATACAATTTCCCCCTCCAATCCCTTAGCATCAGAAGGTTGATTGCGGTGTTCGGGATTGACATAGATAATCACTGACTCTTTGACGCGAACACGATCGCCGACTTTCATAAATTCCCACTCATGTATTTCGGTAAAAATGCCTACAGAAGTGGCTGCGATAGTTGTGCTACCACCCAGCGACACTCACTAGAACAGACAGTTTTTTATCTTGACATGAAATAGGCAAATATCAAACTCCCGCCTGTGAACATCACAGTTAGCGATCGGCTGAAATCTTGGATAATTGGGGATTTCGGGGAATTTTCAGAGATGGTAGTGGGGGGGGGTGATCGGACCACTTAGGCAGCTTGACATTTTACCAGAAAAGTGGATCAATCCTCATGGAGATTCTGGGAGCAGATTTTAAGATACAATTGGGCAGGTGTTTTGTGAAAATTGGGGAAATTCATGGAATCATATTCACTACCAACGGAAGTAATTTTAACCGAGCCGCGTAAGTCCCTAGGAAATGTCTGCTTTGATTGGACTCCCCAACCTGGCCATTATTTGGTTTTAGAGGGTCAAACCTATGCAGTTTTGGAACGCCGACACCGTTATCATTTAAAATCAGGTCGTTACCGCCTCAGTAAAATTGCTCTATATGTACAGTCTGCTGAAGAACCCCACGAGAGGAGTTTAGTCAATGGACATTGGGTAATAGGGGATGCTAGTTGTCGTTTTAATGCGCGATCGGAATTATTTCGCTGTGCGGTAAATCCCCAGGGACCCTGCGATCAATGTCGCTTTTATGAGTCCCTCGAAGAAACACCCCCCGGATAACCACAGCCCAATCAGAAGAAGGGGTGGTTAAAAAGGGAGACTATCGAGCAAATAAATTCATGTCTGCTTCATATTCCTGTGGGGAGATTAAACGCCATTTTTGGTCTTCCATCAACTCTAAAACCTGGTGATGGTATCGCAGTAAACTCATCCGATGTCCGACACTAACGTAGGTAGTTTTCATCTGGTTGAGTTTTTGATAAAGCAACTCCTCATTTTTCATATCAAGGGCGCTAGTGGCTTCATCAAGGATAGCATAGCGAGGTTGAGTGAGCAACAGACGACCAAAGGCGAGGCGTTGCTGTTCTCCGAGGGAGAGAATATTAGCCCAATCCAATTCTATATCAAAGCCACCAACGCGATCGCTTAAATCACCCAGATTAACGAGTTTCAAAACGGATTCTAATTCGGTGTCGTCGATGCTGATATGGGAGTTAGGATAGAGTAATTGTTCTCGCAAGGTTCCCAGGATCATATAAGGACGTTGGGGGAGAAATAACATTTCACTAAGTGGCGGACGGACTAGCACCCCAGTTCCCGATCGCCACAAACCAGCGATCGCCCGTAATAGGGAACTTTTCCCGACACCACTTTGACCAACAATTAATAAACCCTGACCTGGTGCTAACTCTAGGGATAAATCCCGCACCAATTTTTTCTGATAATTCGGAGTTTCTAAGGTGAGATTTTTCACCTCCAAAGGAGAGTCAACCTTGAGGTCAATTTGAGGTTGACCAGTGGGGGTGCGATCGCCAACTTCCAAGACTTCCGAGAACCCAGTCAAACGATTAATACCGGCCGCAAATCTACTCAATGGTTCAATTTGACTAACCACAATCGAAAAAGCGCTTAATACTTGAGAAAAGGCAAAACCCGCCTGGGTAATATCTCCAAATCTGACCTGTTCAGAAAAATAAAGAGGAGCCATAATCAGAGAGGGTAAAATAATCACAATATAGCGATAGCCAGTCGTGAAATAATCAACATTTCGCTGCCACCCAATGAGCAGATTAAAATTGTGAAAGGCTTGGAAAAAGCGTTTTTTGACCTGCTGAGATTCGCGGTCTTCTCCCTGATAGAAGGCGATAGATTCGGCATTGTCGCGGACATGAACTAAACCATAACGGAAATTTGCCTCTAGTTTAAGCTGATTAAAATTCAGAGTAATTAAGCGGCGACCTAATAACACCGTGACCCCTGTACCAAATAGGGCATAAACCAACAGGAACAGCGACAATTGTTTGGAAATAGACCAGAGAATCCCGGTGAAGGAAATTACATCAATTACTGCGCCCAAAATAATCAGTAAAAATCGGAGGCTAGTAATCGTAAAAGCTCGAATATCTTCAGAGATACGTTGGTCAGGGTTATCTATATCTTTATTGGAGTCTATTTCATAGTAGGAGCGATTGTTAAAATAATTATCCAGAAACCGATTAGTTAACCATTTTCTCCAATAGTTCCCGAGGCGATCGCGGGTGTAACCATAGAGAACCACGATGGGAGTACCCACCACAAATACACCAGCATAAACAAACAGAAACCGCCAAAATTCCTCCTCATTTCTCTCGGAGAGAGCGGTCATGAAAAAGTTTCCCACATAGCTAATAATGACATTTAAGCCACTAACAGCCAGAGAAATAAATAGCAGGATACTCAAAAAAGCCCAAGGTTTCCAGCGAGTCAAACACTGACGGCGATAGAAGTAGAATACCATGGCTGGTACAACCAGCATCAAAGCGACTACTATAATATAGGGAGAATTAATCACCCCTTGTATAGTTTCCAATAAGCCGGGAGCGATGCGATTAAAAAAATCAGGAAACAGCAATTGACTAGCAAAAGTCACCGCTGAGACCAACACAAAAGCCACCCCAAACAAGAACACCAGCCGCAGAAACATCAGCAACAAAAACACCCTGCCACTACCAGGTCCTAGGGGGTAAAAAAACGGTTGTGCGATGGTGAGAAATCGTCTCCAAAGTTGACTATCAAATCGATTCATCTGTTAATGCTAGACCAATTATTGAACTTGACAGGGATACACCGGGAGCCATACCCAGATTAAGTAAGAAGGTCAAAGCACAATCGAGGGAACCGAGGTTTAACCTATAGATGATAATGACCAAAAGTCAATCTACAAGGTTTCTGAGTTGAACGCTAAAAGTTTATAACAAAAACCGGGAATTGCTCTATAAACACAGACCAATAATTTTACCTAAACTTGCAATAGAGAAAATTAATCCCGCTGGTACTATTATCCTGAATGGTTAGGTTGAGCAAATAATCGGAGATCTATTTCCCCCGGTCATTGTAAACTATAAATTGATTGTTCAAAATTGTCGAAGGAGTATTAACCCAATCATGTCTAACACCTATAGGGTGGAGATTCACCACGAGGGCCAAATTCATCAGATTGATGTGCCGTCGGATAAGTATATCCTGCAAGTAGCGGAAGAAGCGGGGTTTAGTTTACCAAATTCCTGCAATGCTGGAGTTTGTACCACCTGTGCTGCTAAAATCCTAGAAGGAGAAGTTGATCAGAGTGAGGGAATGGGGTTGAGTCCAGATCTGCAAGCACAAGGCTATGTATTGCTGTGTATAGCCCATCCTCGCTCAGATTTGAAGGTGGAAACCGGAAAGGAAGAAGAAGTCTATCAGCGCCAATTTGGTGCAAGTTCATAGAATTTTTGTATTTACGAGAAATGACTACCCACTTTATTACTGCTGAAATCGATTTAACTGAATCCCCAAAGGCTTTACAAGAGGCGATCGCCACCGAATTAGAAAATCGGGGCCAGCCCCTGCGGTGGGCGATTACCAAAGTAGATACTAACCGCCAAATCGCCCATGTAGAAGCAGTTGTCACCACAGGCGACCATCCCGGTCAGCCACAATAGACAATCATGGCTCGCCCCTTTACCGTGGTAATGATAGTCCCTACCGGAGTAGGGGCCGATTTGGGTGGCTATGCAGGGGATGCCTTACCCATTGCTCGATCGCTATCTGGAGTCTGTGACACCTTAATCACCCATCCCAACGTCCTCAACGGCGCTCAGTTGTACTGGTCTATACCCAATGCTCTCTATGTGGAAGGATATGCCCTAGACCAAATGGCGGCGGGGTGTTGGGGACTCCAGCCGGTCCACAGCAACCGGGTGGGACTATTACTCGATCGCGGTATGGAACCAGAATTGCAACTGCGACACCTACAGGCCGCAGATGGCGCTAGAGCGACTCTGGGCATCAATATGACTGATTATGTCATTACCGATGCTCCCCTCAACGTAGAGCTAAGAATAGCCCCCTCTGGTGCTTCTTGGGGAACCATTGGCAACCCAGATAGTTTACTGCGGGGGGCACAAAAGTTGATTGAGCAAGCCGGAGCCGAGGCGATCGCTGTAGTGGCCAGATTTCCAGATGATCAAGGCAGTGTGGCTCTCACCCAGTATCGACAGGGACAGGGTGTTGATCCTCTCGCCGGAGCCGAAGCCATTATTAGCCATCTCATTGTCCGACATTTTCGCATCCCCTGCGCCCACGCTCCCGCCCTCCTCCCCTTACCCCTTGACCCCCATTTATCACCCCGATCCGCCGCCGAGGAAATAGGCTATACATTCCTTCCCTGTGTATTAGCCGGGTTGAGTCGTGCCCCCCAATATGTCCAGTCTCCCTTGACAGCACCTGATAGCATCTGGGCCCATCAAGTCGATGCAGTAGTAGTTCCAGAAACCGCCTGTGGTGGTAGTGCTATCCTCAGTTTTGCCAATACCCCCACACGGATTATCACCGTAGCCGAAAATGGCACCACTATGGCAACTCCCCCAGAGGCGATCGGTATTAAGACTGTCCCGGTAAAATCCTATTTAGAGGCGATCGGAGTTTTGGTAACATGGCAACAGGGAGTTAATCATCAAGCCCTCAGACCCCATCTAACAACTCTCAATCGACTGCACACCCCTTAACAGAACCATACTCCAGCCCTAATATCGTGGAAAAAATTCCCAATCAGCCAGAATTTGAATCCTTTACCCGCACCCAAATTTTAATCGCTATGGGGGGGACCGCCCTATTTTTGCTAGTCATTGCTAAAGTCGTGTCTTTCTTTGGTGATTTTTATATCTTACCTGTCGAAATAACCGCTTTAGGGATAATTCAAGGATTAGCGATCGGTGTAGGAATTACTGGCGCTAGTGCAATTCTCTATCGTCTTTGGCCAGCTTATAGTCGCAGTGCCGATATTTATTTAAAACTAATTCTCACCCCCTTAATCTGGCCTGATTTAATTTGGTTGGGATTGCTTCCCGGTCTCAGTGAAGAGTTACTATTTCGGGGTGTTATTTTCGCCGCCATTGGACTTAATCCCCTCGGTTTAGTCGTTTCTAGCATCTGTTTTGGTTTACTCCATTTCAGCGGATCCCAACAGTGGCCTTACATTATTTGGGCTACCCTAGTCGGAGTAATTTTAGGCTATAGTGCCTTAGTTACAGGCAACCTAGTCGTGCCCATTATGGCTCATATTTTTACTAATTTTATATCCGGTTGTCTCTGGAAGTTTAAATATATCGGCAGTTCCCATACCTAAAACATTCATCAACCCCCTAATCATAATCAATCTCTGTTCCTCCAGCCACCCGGTCAGCATAAATATCTCAGCGGTGGACATATACAAGTTATTTATGCGATAATCTCCCTAGGGTCACGTCAATAAGCACATCAGTCTTAACCAAATCACAGGAATATGAGTAATCTTACCCATTCATCCCCTGATAACAACCAATCTTTCACGGAGTTAGATATTCCCCTGGAACGAGATATTTTTCTCCGTACCTTAATCAGAGAACTCGCTGGGACACTGGAAAACGTTGTCGGCTTAGAAGAAGCATCCGGTTTTATCAGCGTTGTCGGTCAGTCAATGGGTAGAGCCATTGATCACCATTATAAATCAGCCCTGCAACTTTCTCGACTCTCCCGTTCACAAGTCGCTCAAGTTTTGGTGGACCTCAAGCGACGCATTAACGGCGATTTTTATGTCATCGAAGAAGACGACGAAAAAATAGTTTTTGGAAATAGAGCTTGTCCTTTTGGAGATAAGGTCTTAAATCGTCCTTCTATGTGTATGATGACCTCTAATGTATTTGGCTCAATTGCCGCTGATAATCTCGGTTATGCCAAAGTAGAATTACAGGAAACTATTGCTCAAGGTCATTCAGGCTGTCGAGTAGTTGTTTATCTTCAACCCACCGAAGATGCCGAAGATGCCGAAGGTAGGGAGTATTTTAGAATCTAAAACATTATGACACCTGAGCAGTTTTTAGAGGTGGCTCGTGTCTTGCCAGAGCCGTTAATTTTGGCTACAGTTAACGGTGAGATTTTAATGGCAAATCGTCCATTTACAAAAATTCTGAATTGTCGCAGTAAAGATTTACAGGGTAAGAATTTATTAGAACTTGTTGATAACCCCCCTGATCAAGTTCTTGAATATTTGAAAACTTGCGCCAGATCTCGTCAATTATCCTTGGGTTCATTAACCTTTATCCTCCCTAATAATGACCCTTTAACTTATCGTGCCGAGGGAGCCATAATTCAACCAGCTTCCCATGAATCTCCGGCTTTGATTTTACTGCGTTTAGAAAATCGTTCAGCCGCCAATTTAGATTTTACAGTCTTAAATGAAAAAATTGATCAACTCAGCCAAGAAATTCACAATCGGAAACAAGTTGAAGCCGCATTAGTCCTCAAAAACCAGGAATTAGAAGAGGCATTTCGTCAATTAAAAAATACTCAACTTCAGTTAATACAAACCGAAAAAATGTCGAGTCTCGGTCAATTAGTAGCCGGACTCGCTCATGAAATTAATAACCCGGTTACTTTTATTGATGGCAATTTAGCTCATGCTGAAGAATATATTGAGACTTTATTGCAGCTAGTGCAGATGTATCAAACAGCATATCCAGAATCATCCCCGACAATTGAACAATTTAAAGAAGAAATAGATCTGGATTTTCTGGTAGAGGATTTAGATAATTTGTTAGATTCCATGCGTACAGGTACTCAACGGATTTTAAAGATTGTTAAATCCCTACGCAATTTCTCCCGGTTGGATGAGTCGGGGTGCAAAGCGGTGGATATTCACGAAGGTATTGAAAGCACCTTAGTGATTTTACGAAATCGGTTAGAAACTCCCTTAAAATCTGGTAAAATAGAGGTGATACGAGACTATGGCAACTTACCTTTAATAGAATGTTATCCAGGTAAACTTAATCAGGTATTTATGAACTTGATTAGTAATGCGATCGATGCTTTAGTAGAATCCGACCAAAAACCACCCCCAGACCGCAACTCCCCACATTCTAGCCAAATTATAATTTCTACCCAACTCATTGATCACAAGTCTATTAGGATTTCCATTAAAGATAATGGCTCAGGAATTTGTGACCAAGTTTGTCCTCACATTTTTAACCCGTTTTTTACGACTAAACCTGTCGGGAAAGGTACGGGATTAGGGTTATCAATTAGTTATCAAATTATCACCCAACTGCATCAAGGTCAATTGATTTGTCGGTCAACCCCCCACCAAGGAACAGAATTGGGAGTGGAGATTCCTATTCATCAAACACCCCCTAAAAGTGGCGGGTCAAACCCAAAGGCTGTAGTTGAGGGTGACATTTTGGATACGGCTTAAAAAACCTAGGTGGTGCTGGTGCGTCAGAATATATCCATCTGGGTGGGTTTTGATATGGTCGCTTCTGACGCTACGGGAATGTAGGCTTAAATGTTGCCGTAGACGGGAATAGCAGCACCGCGTAGGTCTTTGGCGGCTTCTGAAGCTAAGAAGCAGATCACCTCTCCTAAAGATTGGGGTGTTACCCATTGGTGAGCGTTATCACTACCCATGGCTTCGCGGTTGCTGGGGGTGTCAATGACGCTGGGAAGCACACAGTTGGCGGTGATATTGGTGTTTTTGGTTTCATCTGCGATCGCTTTAGTTAAAGCCACTACCGCCGCCTTAGAAGCACAGTAAGCCGCTAATTGTCCGGCTGGGTCTATAGCGCCACGACTCCCTACCGTCACGATTCTACCGTAGTTATTTTCTCGCATTTTCCCTAGGCTGTGCTTGCATACAAGGAATGTGGTATTTAAGTTAAGGTCTATGTCTTGTTTCCAGCTATCATAGCTATATTCGTGGGTAGCCCCCATGGAGAAACCCCCCACTAGATGAATCAGAACATCAACCCGACCCATATCATTAATCAGTTTACTAACCGCGTTTTCGTCCGTGAGATCGACCGCCACAAACCGAATTTGCTCAAAGTCCGTGGCCGAAAGGATACCTTTAAGGCGATCGACTTCTGCTTCACTGCGATAGGGTATCGTGACCTTAGCTTTTTGGTTAAGCACTAGGGGGGTCACTCCTAAACCTAGTCCCCCAGTTCCGCCAGTGATTAGTACCTGTTTATTATTCATCTGGATAATTGATAATCGGCTTTCAATTAACTTTAATGGTTTTCTGGTTGCAGATCTAGGCTCATACAAATCTTGGCGGTGGCTAAAAACCCCATCCTAGGGCAGGGAAAATTTACCATAGACCTCTGATTATACTATATATGGCAGCACGGTTTACCATTGTTATAGGATACGTCAAGTTAGGAGATTTGTCAAGAGGAATTATGATAAATGTGTAATAATTATTAATTGTTAATGGCGGGGGCGCGCCTCCCCTGTAAATTCTGAATTACTCACGACTTTATGAATAAAGCCGCCCGGTGCTACAGATTAGCAGCTTGCCAATCTGGGTAGGTGAGATTATACGAACAGCACTGGAGCATGAAAACCTTGTCTCAAGAGAGCAAGGATGAAAGGCGACACGGGTACTTTAGTGCCCGTCAGCCCAAGACCTGATCAACTCTCGAACAACATCGCTGTTTGACTTGACACGCTTACTAGATAAATGCTACACAGATTGAGCGTGGATAAAGGTAACCAACCACTTAAAAAACCTTGTTGCCTCAAGGCGTACACTGAACCTTGACCATTGAATCTATGCGGTTTTGCTGCATTGTTCTAGCTTCCTCCAGGCAGCAGGTAAAAGATTCACAGGAACTAGACAAATCAGTTTTTGAAGTATATTTGCTTCAATCTAAACAGGATTGGCAGAAATGCAACTACGGTAGGGCATACCGAAAGTAACGCTTGGGGAGAGTCCCACCTCTGGGCTAGACGACGCAAGGAATCTAGTTTAAGTGGTCTCGGTGATCCAAGAATCCCCGTCTCTTCAGAGCGGGGAGTGTCAACAGGCGAAATTGCCGCAAAATCTCAGCAGTAAAAATCGCCTCAATTCATTGAGGGGGATACCCAGATGATTGAGTCATCGAATGATATAAATCCTGTAACCGATGATAGGGAATTAATCTCGGTAGGAGAACAACTGCTAACAGTACAGATTTCAACGCCACCAGAGTTCAGCCAGACCTGGCTACTGGAAACCAGTTATGGAACTGGTGGCAATGCCCTCACCACCGGCCTTGATGGGTCTATTTATATAACAGGTTCTACTAGAGAGGACCTGAATGGAGAAATCAATCAGAGTGGTACTGATAGCTTTATTGTCAAATATGAACCCGATGGGACTCTGGTATGGACAAGACTGTTGGGAGGCAATTATTCTAGATCTTATGGCAATGCCCTCACCACCGGCCTTGATGGGTCTATTTATATGGCGGGTTGGACTCGGAGTGACCAGATTGTAGAAATTCCTCGACGTGCTTGCTAGTAACAAAAAACTTCCTCAAACCTACACACAAACCCAAAACCTTGTACTATGCAAACCACCACAATAACCGGAGTTAAAGTGCCAAAATATGTTACACCCAGCGTTGCCACCTGGCGAAGATGGGAAAAACTCGGCGCAATTAAAGCCGTTCGTACCGTTGGCAACCAACGCAGATACATCATCGAAGAAGCCGAGAAACAAAAGATTAGGGGTCGAGATAAACCTCACGGTCTACCCCTCCCATTCAAAACCGTACTTGAGACTTTCACCTCATAC
>NZ_JARPLC010000090.1:16806-21165 GCF_032350395.1 Limnospira sp. PMC 289.06 | reverse complement strand
AATATGCAGTGGCGATCGCCCCCGACGGGAAACGAGCGGTGTCTGCATCGGATGATAAAACCCTGAAACTGTGGGATTTGGAGCAGGGGAGGGAACTCGCTACCCTCTCTGGGCATAGTGACTCGGTATATGCAGTGGCGATCGCCCCCGACGGGAAACGAGCGGTGTCTGCATCGGATGATTGCACCCTGAAACTGTGGGATTTGGCTACTGGAAGGGCTATAGCGACATTTACGGGTGAGTTTAGCTTTAAAAGTTGTGCAGTAGCCTCCGATGGAGTGACAGTGATGGCGGGAGATAAGTCGGGGCGGGTGTATTTTCTGCGGTTGGAGGGGTTGAGGGATTGAGAAAGGGGGTTTTTTTACCTGCATCCGAATCACCTACGCGATCGCTATAATGGCGAGAAAGCAGGTTTCTGGAGAACGTCATGCAAATTACCTTAAACAAGCAACAAGAAGAGTTTATCGCCGCCCAGTTAGCCCAGGGCAATTTTAGCCATCCTGATGAAGTGGTGAATGCCGCGTTTAAATTGCTAGAAAAATTGCAAACTGAATACCCAGACTGGCTCACCGAAACCCGCGCTCAAGTCAATCTGCCGCCTTTTTCTGGAAGTGGGGAAAAGGCTAATAACGTTTAAGGAACAATGACAGATACCACAGAACTTGATAAAATAGTAGCAGTATCCAACACAGGACCTCTCGTTTCAGCCTTTCAATGTGGTCGGATTGATTTACTCAAGCGATATTTTTCGCTCGTTTACATTACCACATCTGAGGTACAAGAACTAGATGGTCATGGGTGGCTCGATGAAATTACTCAACTCATTCGGGAGGGATTTGTGGTTGTTGCCGAATTAACCGATTCAGAAAAAAAACAATCAGAAACTGTAGCAAAACGAATTGAGCGATCGCACAAAAATACCCGTTCAGACTGGCGTGATGATCTCGCTGAAGCCGAGGCCATAATTCTCATGCAAAATCGCCCCGATCTAAATGTGGCACTTATTCTTTTAGATGAGAAAGCTGCCCGTCAAGTTGCTGGGGAAATGGGGTTAAAAATGACCGGCTTTCCGGGGATTTTAGGACGTGCTGGACTAGACGGAATTTTAACAAAAGATGACATTCGGCATCTCCTCAAAACCTGCCAGCAACAAGGTACATATTACGGCGATAAATTAATTGAAACCCTTGTAGAAAATTACGGAAGGTAAACCATGACTAAACAAGTTCCCGAACCCAATGCAGAGTTACTCTCCGCTGAAGATATTCATCAGGATGTGATGACTCTAACAACTGCTTTAGAACAACGCAAGGCTGAACGTAAAGCCTATCACATATTATCCCGTCCAGATATCCGTAACTTGCTCGATCGCATCCTAGCCAGTGGAATTTGTACCACAGAAGAGGAAGCCATAGAACGTGCTCTGACCATTTTGATTTCTGGAAGTTGAGAAAGCGAGTTTCTGGAACGATTTGATAAAATACGATAACTCAAAGGATGAAACGATGCTATAAATCACCATAAATTGGAAACCTGAACCCCAAACTTTGACCCAACTGGTACAGATTGCGATGCAAGAACAGAAAAGTTTAGAGACTCTGCTGGATGAGGCAGTTACCTAGTATTTACAAGCAAATTTTTTCTGATAGACAAATTGGCAGTCGCTTATCATATCCATGATTCCCAAGAAAAAGCCTGAACTTGGTTGATGCGCTTAAAATCACTATCGGCAGAAACAAGGATTAATCCGTGCTGAATTGCTGTGGCAACAATCCAAAGGTCATGGTCAGTAAATCCTAAGTTGCTGATACTTGTGCGACGCCGCTTATTTTTATCCTTGGGCGCAAACTGATTAAAAACTGCTGTTTTAATCTGACTATAAAAAATGGCCGTTTCTTCATCAATAAAATACAAATAAACTTGACCTAAAAACTCTTTTACTGCTGTGATATTTCCGGATTGCCTCCCAGACTTATCAGCCATGTACAGCAATTCCGCATAAGTGATAATGCTAATTCCAATTGCGTCATTACGATGATTATTTAAAACGTTAATGACTTGAACGTTGCCATTGATAATATGGCTACAATGGTTTGTATCCAGTCAATAGGGCATGATATTAAAACTGGGTTTCTGAACGAGTTTCATAAACGGAATCAAGGCATTCTTCCATGTCATCTCCTTGCCAAGTCCCGGCAAATTTTAGTAAATCTTTGGCGGTTTTCCCTCTTTTTAGCGGGGGCAATTTTCTCAAGGGAGATGCTTGAGGGGGTTCCGTTGCTTCTAGGGAGTCGAGAAACTCACTGACGAGGGCAAGTCTTTCCGGTGAGAGGTTATTCAGTTGGCTGGCGATTTTTTGGTGTAATTGAGTTGTATTCATGATTAATTTATATCCAGAATGTCGCAGGTTGACAAGACAGTGATTTTGATAGCATTGGCGGGGATAGTCGGTTTCTCGGCTGTAGGTTTCTAGGACCATTTGATAAAATATGATAGCTCAAAGGATGAAACGATGCTGGAAATCACTCTGAATTGGAAACCTGACCCCGAAACCGTTCGGCTGAGTTCACGGCGAAGCTTTGACTCAATGGGTAAAGGTGGCAATGCAAGAACAGAAAAGTTTAGAGACTCTGCTGGATGAGGCAGTTACCCAGTATTTACAAGCAAATTTAGCCTCTAACACCCTTTCTGTATCTCCCACTCCCCCTGACCCCTTCCTGGGTGGTCTATAATGATGGTAGCCCAAAACTGGACACCGAAGCAGAAGCCATCCTCACCGCAGAAATTGAATCCTCCTCGGGTTTATTGTGGAGGATGATAAAATATCAAAGACGGATAAATTGAGGAAAATCACCGATGCAAATTACCATCAACCTACCGCCAGACCTCGAACAAGACCTCATCCATCAAGCCACACAATCTAATATTCCTTTGCCTACTTTAATTTTGCAAGTGTTACGCCGCACAATGCAAACGGCACCCATTCCAGTGTCCCAATGGTCAGAAGCGATTTTGTCTTATCAAGGAATCCCTGATTTCCCGGCTTTCGAGTCCTATCGCGATGAACTGGTTCCCCCTCGCGAACCGGAAATTTTCTAATGCAATACCTCCTCGATACCTGTGTTATCAGTGACTTCATCAAAGGCGAACCGGGTACTCAAAACAGAATCAAGCAAACCGCCCCAGTCAACATTGCTGTTTCCTCAATTACAGTGATGGAACTTAACTATGGTTTAGCCCTCAATCCACAACGGGCGGAAAAAATTAAACTCGTTATTCTCGATTTTTTATCGTCGGTGACCATTCTTCCTTTCACAAACGCAGAAGCTGAAAAAGCGGCTGAGATTCGTGCTTTACTCAAATCTCAAGGACAGCCAATTGGGGCTTATGATGTCTTGATTGCTGCCACTGCACTGGAACATCAACTGCTCATGATTACCGCCAACCAACGAGAATTTAATCGCGTTGTTGGTCTTCAAACTGAGAATTGGCGACAGACCTAAAAAACTAGGTTTGATGGGGAGAATAGGTGAGGGTAGAAACCCGGTTTCTGAGATATCGGTGGGGGCAAGAAACTGGGTTTCTGAGCTAGATTTGGGTGAGGAGGCAAAGGTGATGGTAGAAACCCGGTTTCTGAGATATCGGTTAAATTTCATCAACCCTGCTCAAAATCTGGTTATATAAAGCTGAAGATACTCTAAATTCTGATGTAGCAATCAGCGCATCCATAAGAGGCTTGACCGCAGTAATTAAATTATTATGCTTGGCCTCAACCCAAATGTCTAGTAATCCCGTAATCTTGATGCCTAAACGGTCCGCTGCTGCTCGACCTCGACGCTCATCAATCAACAGCAAATCTGCATTAAGCTCTATGGCAAGAGCGAGGTAAAATACAGAAGCGATGTGATTTGGCGGTGTTAACTGCTACTGAAAAATGACCGAACTACTTCAACAGGCGATCGCCCAAATCCAACAACTCCCACCCGACCAACAAGATGCGATCGCGGCTCGATTTTTGGCACAGTTGCAGGATGAGCAAAAATGGGAAACCCGTTTTGCTACCACGACAGCACCAGGAGTAGGTTGGGTGAACGCAGGAAACCCAACATCTTGGTAGGTTGGGTGAACGCAGGAAACCCAACATCTTAGTAGGTTGGGTGAACGCAGGAAACCCAACATCTTAGTAGGTTGGGTGAACGCAGGAAACCCAACATCTTAGTAGGTTGGGTGAACGCAGGAAACCCAACATCTTAGTAGGTTGGGTGAACGCAGGAAACCCAACATCTTAGTAGGTTGGGTGAACGCAGGAAACCCAACATCTTAGTAGGTTGGGTGAACGCAGGAAACCCAACATCTTAG
>NZ_JARPLC010000090.1:3959-16797 GCF_032350395.1 Limnospira sp. PMC 289.06 | reverse complement strand
TGAACGCAGGAAACCCAACATCTTAGTAGGTTGGGTGAACGCAGGAAACCCAACAAATCAGTAGGTTATGTGAACCCAGGAAACTCCACAAAAACTTAACCACCCCCAGCCTAGCCGACTGTGTTGGGTTTCGCGATCGCTCCACCCAACCTACTAGAAACCCCGTTTATTAAATGTTTCCGTGGCTGATATAACCCCGATTTTTAGGATTGGGGGGGATTTTCGGGGGAGGTGAAAATATTGCCCGCTGCGAAAATATCTCCGATATTTAACCTTAATTCTGGGAAAACTTGCGAGACTATTTGTTGATTGTCCGTCAAAACAGTTTCTTCATATAAACCCTCATCCAGCCGCAAAACCGATATCTTATTTAACATCGGATCTACAATCCAATATTCCGGGATTTCCGCCGCCGCATATTCGGTTCTTTTGTACCTATAATCTCGGTTTACGGATTCGGGACTGACTACTTCCACCACTAGGAGGGGTGGAGTTTAAAAAACGGCAGATTCATCCAACAATTCTACAACTTTTTCTCTGGAAACGACACAGACATCCATCAATCGCGACTTCCTCGGTGAGGTTCTCACCCCGGCTTCTTTCAAACACAACCAAGGTGAATTAATCCGACTTATTTCGGCTTTCAAAGTATCCCGGATAAAATCGGCGATCAGCAAATGTCGGATGGTTGGTGGGTTTATGATTTCTAATTGTCCATTGACTAATTCATAATGGTTGTCTGTGCCATCGTCATATTTGAGGTAGTCTTCAAAAGTATATGTTTTGTCGGTGGTTATAGATGTCATGGCTATGGTATAATGGTTTCTGAATGGGTTATTGAGATCCAGGCAGTTAGTAGCTGCTAAAACACCAACACTAACCCCCCCTGAAAATCTTTCGACTTCAGGGGGGTTACGGTTTTACCAACCCAAAGCTGAGATAAAACCAGCAGATGGTTTTTCGGCTTCGGAAGTTGTGGTTGTGTTAGAATCAGAGTCGATGCGGATTTCTGTGCAGAAGGTGGAGGTGTTGAAGCCTCCGAACCGCTTGACGGCACTCGATCGCATTCTAACATTAGAACCAACAAACCAAAAGCGTTCAATAGAACTCATGGTTTCATATTCGGTTATTAAGGTTAAGCCGTCCTCTTCGTCCATTTCAAAACGTCCAATCACCGGGACAATTTCCGCATAACCCCTTTCCCGCAGCATTCGACCCCGGCGCGGATCGTCTGGGTCTGGTACGATCGCAAATACGGTAGAACCCTTATGGTTTTCGTCTTCCTTATCCCAAGCCATTTCGCCATTCCAGGTGACATGAGCCCCCCCCGCCGCCAAACTCGGGTCAATATCGTGCATTTTGCAGATCTCGGCTACCTGGGGGTCCTCAGCGGTAAGGGAGGTTACATTAATATCGGAAAATCCTTTTTCGGCTTGACGAAAAGCTAGGTGATGGGTCGTCCTTAGCGATCGCCATCTTCCGGCACTCATATTAAAAAATTCTATAGCATCCATTAGCTTAATCTCCAGTCTGACGGCTATCCGTTTATTTTATGGCAGTTAGGGCTGAGTCTGTGGCTATCAGATCGGAAAATCCAAAGTTTTGTTAAATAGATTAGTGCCTAAATGTCCATCATGGACAGATTGTCAAGTGTATGTTACGATAATTTACATTCCAGGTAAACAAAAGTTACGGTTTGACCCAAAACCGTACTCTCACCCCTAGAATTTCAGAGGAGGAGCGAACAATGCAAACCCCAGGAAATCTAAGCATAGAGCAACAATTCAAGCTCAAGGTTCTCCAGGAACAAGTCAAACACCTAAGTTTAGAAGAAGCTCAGGAGTATTTAATTGAGGTATTTCGCCAAGGGATGGTCAAGGATAATTTACTGAAAAACTGGATGAAAGGCGCATAGCCTCAAAACACCATCAACCAATCACCACAACCAGAGGGAGGTCAGAAAGGGCTGATTAAGTTAAGTAGCCTCTGACCTCTTGGGAATAGGTTATGCTTAACCAAAGCGACCACTAACATATTGTTGTGTGGCTTCTTGTTGGGGATTTTGGAAAAGACTATGAGTATCGCTAAACTCGACCAGGTAGCCAAAACGCTTGCTACCATCTTCGGCTTTGGCGTTAAAAAAGGCAGTCATATCGGCGACCCTAGTTGCTTGCTGCATATTATGGGTAACGATAATAATAGTGTATTGTTGTTTGAGTTCAACAATAAGTTCTTCAATCCGCATGGTAGAAATGGGGTCTAAAGCGGAGCAAGGTTCATCCATGAGAATTACATCAGGTTGAACGGAAACAGCGCGCGCAATACATAGACGTTGTTGTTGACCCCCAGACAAAGCCAAACCACTTTGTCGGAGTTTATCTTTGACTTCATCCCAGAGTACAGCCTGACGAAGCGATCGCTCTACAATTTCATCCATATCACCTTTGGACTTAGCCAAACCATTGACGCGCACCCCATAGGCGATATTTTCATAAATAGACTTAGGGAAGGGGTTAGGCTTCTGAAAGACCATACCAATTTGTCTTCGCACTTGGACAGGATCGACAATTGGATCGTATAAATTCTGACCCTGATAGTAAATATTCCCGGACAACCTAAAGCCTGGAATCAAATCATTAATGCGATTAAAGCAGCGGAGAATAGTAGTTTTACCACAGCCAGAGGGTCCAATAAAAGCGGTTACCCGTTTTTTAAGAATGTCCATAGTCACGCCACGAACCGCCTTAAAATCCCCATAGAAAACATCAAGATTTTGAGCATGGATAACTATATCGGTATCAGTCAAATTAGCAGTATCGGGAATACTCGCATCCATCATCAGCAGTTAACTCCTGAATTGTTGAGTAATTTATTAGGTACAAATCGAACCCCAAAAACTGGATTACTAGAGTTGGGGAATTAATTGGATATATAGCCGAGTGATGAGAGTTAATAAGTATAACCGTGAATATCACCGCCGCCGGATGGAAGTCCGGGGGGAACAGGTTGAATTTTACCCATCATCATGTAATATTGCTATATATTGAGGTTTACGGTTTAGCCAAAACGACCACTGACATAATCATGAGTTCGCTGGTCTTGGGGACAGGAAAAAATGTTTTCAGTGGTATCTACTTCGACTAGATAACCAACCCGCTTACCACCTTCTAGGGCTTCGGCGTTAAAGAAGGCGGTATAATCAGCTACGCGAGAAGCCTGCTGCATATTATGGGTAACAATGACAATGGTATAATGTTGCTTGAGTTCAGCCATCAAATCTTCAATTCGCATGGTAGAAATCGGGTCTAAAGCGGAACAGGGTTCATCCATCAAAATAACATCGGGTTGAACAGCGATCGCCCTAGCGATACATAAACGTTGCTGCTGTCCTCCCGATAGAGAAGTCCCCAACTTTTTAAGATTATCCTTCACTTCATCCCAGAGGGCGGCGCTGCGTAGGGCTTTCTCGACCCTCTCCTCTAGGTTATCTTTAATGCCATTTACCCGCAAACCATAGGCGACATTATCATAAATAGTCTTAGGGAAAGGGTTAGGCTGCTGAAAGACCATACCAATGCGGCGGCGGACAACGACCGGATCAACTCCCTTGTGATAGAGGGGTTGACCTCGGTAATTCAAAAGTCCTTTAACCTCAGCACCGGGAACCAGGTCATTAGTGCGGTTAAAGCAGCGCAGGAGGGTACTTTTACCACAGCCAGAGGGGCCAATAAAGGCGGTAATTTTACGCTCTAGGATATCCATATTAACATCCCGGAGAGCGATCGTGCCACTGTAGTAAACGGATAGATTTTTAATCTCAAAAATGCGCCTAGTATTTACGGACACATCATCAATATATTGTTGCATGGTTTCTCCAATTAGTCAAGCTAAAAGAACATTGAGGCAGAATAGGCGAGTTAACAAGCTAGTTAAATTAAAATGCTTTTTTCCTGCTAAAAAAGCGGGCTAAAACACTGAAAATGAGGACAAGTGACAACAATACCAAGGCGGCAGCCCAAGCCAAAGCCTGAGAGGCTTTGTAGGGAATAATCGAGAAAAAGTAAATCAAGATAGGTAAGGTAGAAACTGGTTCCCAAACATTAGCCGCCCAGAAGTTATTGTTAAAGGAGGTAAACAGTAAGGGTGCGGCTTCTCCGGCGGCGCGGGCGACAGAGAGAACAACACCGGTGACAATAGAAGTTAGGGCGGCGGGTAAGACAATTTGAACGACAGTTTGAAATCGGTTGGCACCAATACCGGTTGCAGCTAACCGCATTTCATTAGGAACCAATAACAAGGCTTCTTCGGTAGAGCGAATAATAATGGGTAACATCAAGACAGCCAAAGCGACCCCACCAGAAAAAGCGGAAAATCCTCCCATGGGTTTGACGACAATGGAGTAAGCAAATAAGCCACATAAAATGGCGGGAACGCCGGTGAGTACGTTACAGGAGAACTTGACCAAGTAGGCTAACTTAGTACCGCGACCGAACTCGGCTAGATAAATAGCGGCAATGACACCAAAGGGAACGGCAATCATGGTAGCAATTCCGAGGGTCATGAAGCTACCGATAATGGCATGACCAAAACCGCCCTCAGAGAGACCGGGAGGGGGTGGTAATTTAGTGAAGATATCGGGAAAGACTAAAGCGCCTGCGCCTTTTTGAAAGACGCTAACGAGAACCCACAGCAAGGGAATGATGACTGTGGCGGCAAAGACCATGGTTAATACGGTTAATATCCGTCCGAAGAGGCGGCGATGGCGGGCCATGGTTTTCTCGCTAATATCGAAACTATCGCCTTCAGAAGGAAAGGAAGGCTGACGACCTGGATTATCCATAATTTATGTTTGCTAAACTTAGTGGGGGATTGACTGAACCAAAAACTAAGGTCAAGAAACTAAGGTCAAGGTCAGAAACCTTACTCAATATTCTGAAATCGACGAATTACGAGTTCCGCCAAAATATTGACGACGAGGGATAGCATCATCAGGACTAAACCTGCGTACATGAGGGCGGCTACTTGGGTGCGTCCGGCTTCGCCAAATTGGGAGGCGATGAGACCTGTAATAGTTGCTCCGGGCTGTAACCATGATATGTCAATGCGGTTAGCGTTACCGACTAGCATGGCGGATACCATGGTTTCACCCATGGCGCGACCCATTCCCAACATGACGGAACTGATAATGCCAGATAAGCCGGCGGGGATAAGGACTCTGATAATGGTTTCCCAGCGGGTGGCTCCTAAGGCGAGGGAACCATTGCGGAGGTCTCTGGGTAAAACTTCAAAGGTGCTACGGGTGATGGAGATGATAATGGGGACAATCATAATGGATAGGACTAAACCGACCAGTAAGAGGTTATTACCGGAGGGGGTAGCGCCACCGAAAAAGGGAATCCAGCCGAAGTAGCTGTTGAGAAATCTAAAAAGGGGTCTGATGACTGGAATGAGGACAAAAATCCCCCAAATGCCTAAAACGACGCTGGGGATGGCGACAATTAGCTCGATCGCAAAGGCGATGGGAGTTGTCACCCATTTAGGAGCAAAGCCTTCGGTGAGGAAGATGGCGACACCAATGCCCAGGGGAATGGCAATTAGTAGGGCGATAAAGGCGGTAACTAAGGTTCCATAAATTTGGGGTAGTACGCCATATACGTTGGTTACGGGGTTCCAGGTTGTACTGACTAAAAAACCGAGACCAAATTCGCGAATGGCGGGGGTAGCTTCGATGGCGGTTTGTACGATTACCCAAAGTAAAACGGCTCCGGCACCAATAGCCAGGAGTAGGGTTAATCCCCAAAAGCCGATATCGATGACTCGAATGGTGCTGGTTCGTTTTTCGAGGCTACGGCTGGGTAATTGATTTAATGGATCAGCCAGGGTCATGATGTTGTTTTGTCTCCTCTTGGAATGACGTAGGGTGGGTCACATTGGATCAGCTATTGGGGAAACCAACCAAGTTTGTGCTGTGACGCACGGTACGGGGTATTTACAGGAAAGAGCGATCGCTGGGACTAGGGAAGTGTGGGAGTAGTTATCAGTTATCCATGGAACAGGAAAAGGCTAACTGAGTGGCTTGTGACTACACCCACACTCTGGGCTATATATCCCAACTACAGAAAAGTTTCGGTAATGGGAGTACCAAAAATATGGAACTCCTGAATTATCTAAGGGATTCTGTTAGTTGGCGTTGATGGTGTCAAAGACGGCTTTAATCCTTTCTACTAAAGGATCAGGGGTGGGAACGAAAAGGAGTTCTTCTGCTAAGGCTCTACCTTCTGGACCCAAGGACCATTCAAAAACCTGACGCATGGCTTGCCATTTGGCATCGTCTTCATAGTTTTGATAGATCATCACCCAAACTAGACCGACAATGGGGTAAGACTCAGCACCGGAGGGGTCAGGAACTAGCAAAGCAAAGTTATCGGGTACGGGTTCATCAAGTAAGGCTTTAGCTGCTGCTTCTGGAGATGGGGCGATAAAGTTTCCGGCTTGGTTTTCGATTACGGCTGAGTCAATGTCGTTGAGGGCTGCATAGGCATAAGATAGGTAGCCAATGGCTCCCTCGTTTTGTTGAATGGAGGCGGCAACACCTTCGTTTCCTTGACCGCCAATACCTATGGGCCAGTCTACGGAGGTGCCGGCACCAGCAGGCCAGTCAGGACAGATTGTATTAATGTGGTTGGTAAATACAAAGGTGGTTCCACTACCGTCGGAACGGTGAGCGAAGACAATGGGTAGGTTAGGAAGATTGAGGTTGGGGTTATCGGCTGCGATCGCCGGATCAGTCCATTGAGTAATCTGTCCGGTCACGATACCACAGTAGGCTTGCCGGGATAGGCGGAGTTGGAGGTTATCAATTCCTGGGAGGTTATAGGAGAAGGAAATAAACCCTCCGGTCATGGGAATTTGAATGGGATCGTGGCCGTGGGCGGCGATGAAGGATGCTGTGCGATCGGCTGAGTCTGTGATCGGTGCTTCACTGGCTCCGAAGTCTACTGTGCCGTTGATGTATTGCTCTAAACCGGCTCCACTACCTACGGACTGATAACTAACTTGTACGTTGGGGTCTACCTGGCGGTTATAGGCATCAAACCAACGTTGAAATATGGGGGCGGGAAAGGTCGCCCCAGCGCCGCTAATGGATATTCTTTGGCCGCGAGTTTCTCCATCTTGGGGGCCAGGAGCGCAGGCGGTGGCTCCTAATAGTATTGGTAGGGAGGCTACTGCTAAAAGGACTTTGCGATTGAGAACCATGAAAAATACGTCCACTTGGTGAAACGACTAGGAAATCAGATGAACAATAACCGATTAAGGTTCTGGTTTAATTTGATACTCAGGTACAAAAACAGACTTTAAGCCCGATACCTACACAAGAAATTACCACAAGATTGATGACTCCACAAGGGGAGTTGGTGGTTAGAAAAAAATCTAAAGATTTAGCTTAACTTGGTTTTGCTGTCAAGGATAACCTAACCTTAAACTAATCTTAATCAAGGCTAACTTGACTATAGGTGGCTGGTATGGTGCTGTTTTTATTAAATTCTAATTGGGGGGAACATCTTATGTCAAAGAAAGGCGGCTTATTTAGTCTGAGCTGTGGGGAGATTGATAAATTTTAGTAGCACCTAACTTTACCAGAGGGAGGAAAATTAATGAATAATTAACAATTGCAATCTATGGCCACGGGGTGGGGTTGCCATTGAGCTTGGGGTGAGATGATGGTACGATGGGGAGATTAAGGTAATTACGCAGTTTAAGGCTTAATCGTGGTTCAAGCACTGCCATCAACTAACCGTCAGTCCGAACTCAATGCTGAGTATTGGTCGCTCACACCGAGGAGTCAGACAACAGAGCAACTATCGCAGTGGCTCAATTCCCTGGCTGACCGGGTAATTGGGGGCGATCGCATTGGTCGAGAAGAGGCGATCGCACTGACTGAAATCGAAGGAAATGATCATATTCTACTGCTGTGCGAGGCGGCGGACCGAGTACGTCAAGCCTGTTGTGGCACAATGGTAGATTTATGTAGCATTATTAATGTCAAGTCGGGGAACTGTTCGGAAAATTGCAGTTTCTGCTCCCAGTCGGTTCACCACCCTGGGGAAAATTCGCCGATTTATGGGCTAAAATCCCCAGAGGAAATTCTGGCTCAGGCGAAAGCTGCGGAAGAAGCTGGGGCTAAAAGGTTTTGTTTGGTTTCTCAGGGACGGGGTATTAAGTACAATAGCCCTAAGTCTAATGAATTTGAACAGATCCTGGAGACAGTTCGCCGCATTCAGGCGGAAACTTCTATTAAACCCTGTTGTGCTTTGGGAGAAATTACCCCACAACAGGCTCAGGCTTTGGCGGAAGCGGGTGTGACTAGGTATAATCACAATCTGGAATCTTCCGAAAAGTTTTACGGTAATATTGTGACGAGTCATAGTTGGGACGATCGCGTTCAAACTGTGAAAAATATCAAGGCTGCTGGTATTCAAGCCTGTACGGGTGGCATTATCGGTATGGGAGAAAGCTGGGAAGACCGTGTTGACCTGGCTTTAGCATTGCGGGAACTTGAGGTAGAGTCGGTTCCGATTAATTTACTGAACCCCCGTGAAGGAACTCCTTTGGGGGGGCGCTCCCGTCTTGACCCATATGAAGCGCTCAAGGCGATCGCTATTTTTCGCCTACTCCTCCCAGAGCAAATTTTGCGATATGCAGGGGGACGGGAAGCTGTTATGGGAGAATTACAAGCGTTAGGTCTGAAAGCGGGGATTAATGCCATGCTGATTGGACATTATCTAACTACTATGGGCCAACCCCCTGAAAGCGATCGGGCTATGTTAGAGTCTCTTGGTCTTGAGGGTGGAGAGGCTCCTATTCCCGGACAAAAACCAGACCAAAAACACCAGACCACAACCTCAAGTATAACTCCCTGACAATTGATACCACCAGTTGAATTTTTATGGGCGATCATTGGCGTACTTCTGACTATCGGTGGCACCTTCTTGGAAGCGTTTGTCACCGACCCCTCTAGCCTTTGGAGTCAGCCTAACATTCAGATACATTCCTTGGGTGTTACCTATCAGATCGGAGCGGTTCTACTGGTGGGCTGTATGGGAGGCAAAAATGCGGCTGCTATGTCTCAAATTGCCTATCTCGCCTTGGGTTTGACGGTTTTACCTGTTTTTTCCCAAGGAGGGGGGTTCGGCTACCTCGCAGAGCCTACCTTTGGCTATCTATTGGGTTTTGTTCCCGGTGGTTGGGTCTGTGGTTTTTTGGCTTTTCGTAATCATCCTAAGTTGGAATTGCTGGGGTTTAGCTGTCTGTGTGGATTGATTTCTATTCACTTGGTGGGGATACTTTATCTGGTTGCTACTCATTTGATGAATAATGTTGGCGATCGCATGATTCCACTAATGACGGCTATTCACAGCTATTCTCTTACTCCCCTCGGTGGTCAGTTGGCTGTGGCTTGTGCGGTAACTGTTATATCCTATGTCCTCCGGGGGCTAATGTTTTATTAATTAAAATTATCCTCCATGGGATTTAAAAAAAACTCGACTTTTTGGATAGCTGCCACTATCAGTTTGGTGATAGACCATTTGACTAAGTTTTGGGTGGTGCAGACTTTTGAGTTGACTACCCCTCCCCAAACTGTCCCCATTTTACCGGGTATTTTTCATATTACCTATGTGGTTAATACTGGGGCGGCTTTTAGTTTGTTTAGCAATGGCGGTGTTTATTGGCTGCGTTGGCTGTCTCTGCTGGTTAGTCTGGGATTAATGCTTTGGGCTTGGTTTGGCCCTCGGTTTATTTCCTGGGAACAGTGGGGATATGGTTTGATTCTTGGCGGCGCTTTGGGTAACGGTATCGATCGCTTTGTTTCTGGTCATGTGGTCGATTTCTTCGATTTCCGCCTGATTCAATTTCCTGTTTTTAATGTGGCTGATATTTCTATTAATGTCGGCATTATCTGTTTGCTGATCGCTGCTTTTAAGCCCCATTCTCACCCATAATTTTTCTGGTAAAGGGGTTGACATGGGCGGGCGGTTTCTGTTATAATATTGACATATTCTTAATAATAAGAAATTGCCAAAAATAAAAAAATTGCAACCATCCCATTATGATAAAAGTATAGCGCAAGTCAGCGCCAAAAGCAACCCCCCTCCCCAAAAAGCGAAAATTTTTAACATTTCTTAATTTTTTGTTACAAAACTTAACAATATAGTATGTATGATAGATAAAAGTGGAGCATTGAGTGTAATATCGGGCCAATGGGAGTAAGTGAATTGTTAGCAGCAGAATCGATAATAGCAGAATCGGTGAAGGGTGAGGGAGACTATGATATAGCGATTGTGGGTGGTGGTATTGTGGGGGCGACAGTAGCGTGTAGCCTAAAAAATTCCGGGCTAAGAATAGCACTAATTGAACCTCAACCAAAAGCGATCGCCGCGAGTCGTCGCCAAGCCTATGCTTTAACGTTACAAACGGGGCGAATTTTAGATCAGATCGGGGTATGGGGAGATATTCTACCAAAAATCACGACATTTTATCAAATTAGTCTGAGTGATAACGATCATCCAAATGTGATTAATTTTGAAACGACGGACTTAGGGACTGAGGCGTTAGGATATGTGGGGGAACATTCGGTTATCCTAACAGCAATGCAAAGGTTTCTGGAAGATTGCGCGGAGGTGCATTGGTGGTGTCCAGGGAGAGTCAAACAAGTAAGTTATTATAGCGATCGCGCGGAAATCGAGGTAGAAACTGGGGAAGAAGTTAAGACTATTAAAGCGCGGCTAGTTATGGCGGCTGATGGTGCAAAATCTCCCTTACGTGAAGCCTGTGGAATCAATACGAAAGGCTGGAAATATTGGCAGTCCTGTATAGCGTTTACGATTCAAACGGAAAAACATCATAATAATGTAGCGTTTGAAAAATTCTGGTCAAGCGGACCGATGGGAGTTTTACCGCTACCGGGGAATCGCTGTCAAGTGGTGTTAACTGCGCCCCATAGCCAAGCCCATGAGTGGCAAAAAATGGATAAAGGGGAGTTTTTGGAGTTGCTAGAATATCGGACGGGTGGAGTTTTGGGGCGGTTGGAATTATTGAGCGATCGCATAGTGTTTCCAGTGCAATTAATGCAAAGCGATCGCTATGTTAATCATAGATTAGCTTTAGTGGGAGATGCAGCCCATTGTTGTCACCCGGTGGGAGGTCAAGGGTTAAATATGGGGATTCGTGATGCTGGTGCGATCGCCGAAATTGTGAAAAAGGCTTATCAAGCGGGTGAAGATATTGGCGACCTAAAAACTCTGAACCGATATCAGAAATGGCGGCGGGGAGAAAACCTGCTAATTTTGGGGTTTACGGATTTTCTGGATCGGATGTTTTCGGGGAATTGGCGACCTCAAGTTATCTTGCGTCGTTGGGGACTGTGGGGCTTAAAAAAAATCCGACCTTTGCGTTATTTGTCTTTACGAATAATGACGGGATTATTTGGACGCGCGCCCCAAATTACTGAGTGTAAGTAATTAAGTCAATAGGGAGTTATCAATTATGGGGTGGGGGGTGATGCTGAGGGGTTGATGTTTTCCCAAGGGGGGAGTATCTTAAATGCGATCGCTATATATAAGTAATTTAGACCATGATCATCAATCGCCGCCATTTTTTCAAAACTTCTGCTTTTCTGGGGGGGTCTTTACTGCTAGATAAGCTGAGAAGTCCGGCTGCTGTGGCTGCTAATGAGTTAGTTACACACGCCCATCAAATTATTATGCAGTTAGACTGGAAATATAACGCCCAATTTGCTGGGGTGTTGCTGGCTGATTATTATAATCTCTATAAAAGCAGTGGTTTGGCGGTAGAAATTCTACCGGGAGAAACTGCGATGATTGTGACTAATCAAGTAGCTGAAAATCCGGCGATGATTGGTTGCGGTGAACAGGATATTATTATGAATGCCCAAATTGCGGGTAAACCTATAAAAGCTATAGCTACGATGTTCCAAAATTCCCCTTTGGGGTTAATGTCGATGCCAAATAGTCAGATTTATGACCTACAGGATTTAATTGGAAAACGGGTAGCGATGCAGGGGGAAAGTTACTCGATTATGCAAATGGTTATGGGTCATAATAACATTGGGTCCGATGAAATCGAAGTTATCCTAGTTTCAGGAGAGGAAAAACATGATCTGCTACTGAGGGGTGATGTGGATGCTGTGCAATGTTATATTGTAGATGAACCGATTGGATTTGCTGCTAAAACGGGAATTACACCTAATACCATGAAGTTTAGTGATTATGGTTATGATGCCTATGTTCAGGTGATTTTTGCCCATAATAAACTATTACAGTATCACCCGGAAATAGTGCATACATTTTTAGAGGTGACATTTGCGGGTTGGCGGCTGGCTTTGGATGATGTGGAAAAGGCGGCGGAAATTATTGTGAGTAATTATGCAGAAACCGGGGGAGAGTATGATGATTTAGATTATCAAATAGCGTCTCTGAAACAGGTGGCTAATTATGTAACTGCGGGGATTACAGATAATGACCTAGGAAAAATAGATGGCGATCGCTGGCAAAGTATGGCTACCAAATTCGAGAAGTATGGTATCATAAATGATGTGCCATTATTCTCTAATTCAGTAGATGATAGATTTATCAATTAATAATTAATAATTGTAGGGGCGGGTTCTGGTGTGACCTCGCCTCCCAACGACAATATTAATAAACCCGCCCTCCGGGTTCTGGTGTGACCGACTCTCCCAACGACAATATTAATAAACCCGCCCTCCGGGTTCTGGTGTGACCTCGCCTCCCAACGACAATATTAATAAACCCGCCCTCCG
>NZ_JARPLC010000090.1:0-3950 GCF_032350395.1 Limnospira sp. PMC 289.06 | reverse complement strand
CCGACTCTCCCAACGACAATATTAATAAACCCGCCCTCCGGGTTCTGGTGTGACCGACTCTCCCAACGACAATATTAATAAACCCGCCCTCCGGGTTGGGCTATTAATAAACCCGCCCTATGTGACCAGGGAATTAATGGCTCAATAACTTGTAGGGGCAAAAAATGTTTCGCCCCTACTGTTGAGTGAGGGCGAAAAGGATAATTTACCCTCGTTTTTGGTGATGCTGGATAGCCTAAAAGCCGTTACGACCCCAGACAACCATGGAAATGGAGAAAGTAAAGACGACTAACAATCCAACCCAACCTAATGACAGAATATCCATAGTAGTATTTCACAAAACCAGATGAAAATTGACTTCAGAGGCTATCATATCCTGAAATTGATCCAGTCGCATCCATCTTCTAACTTTAGTCCGGCTGAACGCATACAGTCCCTAGTGGCGGGTATTTGGGCGGGTGTTTCTGTAGGGACGATCGCCCTAATGATAGAGTTGACCGTTAGTGGTATCCTAGGAGAGATGATCGCCCTAGATGTGCATTTAATCGTCAAGGGAGCGATCGCCATAATTAGTGGCTTTCTCTTCGGTGTTACTTATCGCTACACCGTCCGCCGGGATAATAACCCCCAACTGAAACTAGGGGTGGTGTTTGCTTTCGCTCTGGTCCGGGGGTTGGCTATATGGGATATAGCGCCCCAACCTTTGCCCCAAATGGCCATCTGGGTAGGAGAAAATTTAGTTATGTTCGCCGTGGCGGGAATTATCCTAGATGTAGCGATGGGACGGGGTTGGGTTAAATACTTTTCGTCGGAGGGGGAGTTATCGGACAACTGAATCAGAAGTCCTTAGAGGTTAAAGAACTATAAATCCTGATGTTGCTAACTGTGAACTCCATTGAAACCCTATCGGAAGATGTCGTTGACCTGATAGCCGCAGGAGAAGTTATAGACTCAGTGGCGGCGGTGGTGCGGGAATTGGTAGAAAATGCCATTGATGCGAAAGCGACGCGAATATCAGTTTCCCTATGGCCACAACAGTGGCGAATTCAGGTGGCAGATAATGGCGAGGGTATGGATTTAGTCAACCTGAAACGGGCTGCCATGGCTCATAGTACCAGTAAAATTGCGACAGCGAGGGATTTGTTAAAGATTAGCAGTTTAGGGTTTCGGGGAGAAGCTCTGCACAGCATCGCGCAACTGTCGGATTTGGAGATTCTCAGTCGCGGTGGTTTGTCCTCATCCCCAAGTTCAGGATGGCGGGTAGTTTATAACCATCAGGGAGAGGCGGAAATGGTGGAAACTGTGGCGATCGCACCTGGTACTGTGGTAAAGGTTAGTAATCTGTTTGCTAACTGGTCATCGCGCCGCACCGCCGGACCGACTGCGACCCAACAATTGCGGGCGGCGCAACTGATGTTACAACAGATAGCTCTGTGTCATCCCCAGGTGACATGGCAAATTCACCAAAACGATCGCCCCTGGCTACGGTTTGGGCCAGCAGTGACGACCCAACAGATGCTACCTGAATTTATTAGGGGTGTAAGGGTGGGGGATCTGCAATATTTGAAAATGGATGTAGACCCACCCCAACAGGTGGAAGAGTGCCATAAATTCTTGTCGAAATCATGGTTAGAGGTGGTGATAGGCTTGCCCGATCGCGCTTCACGTCGGCGCAAGGATTGGGTTAAGATAGGAGTTAATGGTCGTATGGTGCGATCGCCGGAATTGGAGCCTACCATATTATCGGCTTTTGCGCGTACCTGTGGGCGCGATCGCTATCCGGTTTGTTTTGTGCATCTGCATATCGACCCGGCCTTAATTGACTGGAATCGCCATCCTAGCAAAGCCGAGATTTATTTACATTATCTCAACCACTGGCAAGAGCAAATACACCTAGCCATTGATCAGACTCTCAAGCTGAACCCAGAAAGTCTCTCAGCGGGGGTTAATCCCATCGAGAAGCTGTTGCGCGTCTCGGAAGATACTGCCTCATACCGAACCCGCCCGACCCCCCTAGAATCAGCGGAAAACCCCCAGAGAGTTGATGTTCCGAAACTAAAAGCGATCGGTCAAATTCACAACACCTATATTGTGGCAGAACACCCAGAGGGTCTGTGGTTAGTAGAACAACACATTGCCCATGAAAGGGTAATTTACGAACAATTATGCAGGCGTTGGCAAGTGATACCCCTGTCAACTCCGATCATCGTCGCCAATTTGTCCGAGGCGCAACTAGAACAACTAACCCGCCTCAATTTGGAAGTTGACCCCTTTGGCGATGGACTCTGGGCTATCCGAAGCGCCCCAGAAATTCTCGCCCTGCGCCAAGACTGTCAAGAAGCGCTGATTGAACTCAGTTTGGGTGGAGATTTACAGGCCGCCCAAGTAGCCACGGCTTGCCGCAGTGCCATTCGCAACGGCACATCCCTAAGTTTAACGGAAATGCAGACCCTATTAGATCAATGGGTGAGTACCCGTTCCCCCCGGACTTGTCCCCACGGTCGCCCGATTTTCCTAAGTTTAGAGGAATCTTCCCTAGCCCGATTTTTCCGCCGCAGTTGGGTGATTGGCAAAAGCCATGGGATATGATACGGGGATAATTACCCTGAGTAATTATCGATGAAAACCTAGTGAATATATCAGCATGAATTTTGCGGAACCAAGACAGCAGTTTTATGAGGAGGTTAGCCAGGCAGAAAATCAAATAGATTTGGCTAAGGCTGCCCTATATATTGCCCGAGAACATCAACCCTATTTTAACCCTTTAGAATATCTGCAACAGTTAGATAGGATGGCGGCGGATGTGTTGGGGAAACTTGAAAAGCCAGCTTATCCAATGCGGATAATTAAGGCGATTAATCATTACCTTTATGATGAGTTAGGATTTCGGGGGAATCGGACTGAATACTATGACCCGAAAAATAGCTTTTTAAATCAGGTGATAGACCGTCGGACTGGTATTCCGATTACTATGTCCTTGGTGTATTTAGAGATAGCAAAACGCATTGAATTTCCGATGGTGGGAATTGGGATGCCGGGACATTTTCTGATTAAGCCAGAATTTGAAGATGCGGGGATTTATGTTGATGCGTTTGGATGGGGAGAAGTCCTATTTCCCCAGGACTGTGAGCTGAGATTGTCGGAAATTTATGGACAGCCTGTAACATTACGGCCTGAATTTCTCAATGCGATCGCACCACGGCAATTTTTAAGGCGGATGCTGCAAAATCTGAAGGCAATTTATATGAATGTTGGGGAATTTGAGGAGGCGCTGAAGGTAGTGGAGAGGATTGTGATCTTGTCTCCTGATGATATTAAAGAAAGGCGCGATCGCGGTCTGGTTTACTATCAACTGTATCGCTGGTCAGAGGCTCGCTGTGACTTAGAAGATTATCTTAACCACCTTCCAACTGCTCAGGATGCTGGTATAATTCAGCAGTTACTAGATAGAATGGACTTGGATACCTGAATCGTTTAATTAGTAAGGATTTGGGGAACCATTCAACCTGTCTAGTAAACCTATAAAACAGATAGGGTTATCAACCTGAACTTACAGCCGTGTGTCCCACGGTCAAAGGGTAGGCTGATTGATAAATTGACCTCTTCTGGGGGGAAGCCGATCCTCCTGACCGCCAAATCGGCTAAGTCGCTTTTTAGTAGTGACAATCACTAGGCGGATTGCAATCGCCACAATGTGTTAACTATAAACCCTTATCCTGACAGCGATAGCGGGTTATTACTCAACCCCTATATCCTATTGAGTTACTCAGATATTACTCACAATCTAGTCCTAGCACAGGAAAATAATTCTGTCAACAGGTTGATTACTCAGTCAACAAGCACAACTTAATCAATCTGTCAAATGCCTACTATCTCCCCCCAACCAAACACAGACAGGGTAACTCTCTCGTGATACCCGTCAATGGCAAGCCTATCGGTTCGTTCCTCAC
>NZ_JARPLC010000089.1:0-21372 GCF_032350395.1 Limnospira sp. PMC 289.06 | reverse complement strand
CGCCTCTGTTACCTTAACGGGTAATAGTGCTATCGTCGCATTGTCCGGGAACAACCCGAAAAATGTCGCGTAAATGTATCAGGTAGGGAAGCCCTCATCGTAATCTTGGATTCGATGACGGGAGGGTGTAGCGCGTAAATTGGTTATATTATAGACCTGGGCTTCCGGAAGGCGAATCTAGGGTGTATAAAATAGCGAGGGGAGGTTTTGATCTCCTCGTTGCGAAACCTTATCAACCAAGTTATCCGTGTGAGGAGAGAGAGAGTGTCGAAACGATCATTAAATCTTTGGCTGCTCAGTCCAGCAGTATTGGGAGCTAGTCTATTAGCCTCTCTACCTGCGGTGGCGGAAATTTCGGCTACTGAGACAGGAGAAACAGAATTAACGACAAACAACGCTATCACGATCGCATCTATCGAGGATGTGACAGCAGACTTACCGCAGCAACTAGCTCAAGTTCCAGTGAACCCCCATGCTGGCGGTGCATTTTCCCAGGCTAACTCAGTCGTGGGCAAAGCGTACCAAGAAATTCCCCTCGCTGACCTAGATGCTCCCAACGCCAATGGGAATACCCTAAATCAGCTCAATCAATACGGTCGAGAAGGACAAAGCCGGAGACAGTCTCAGGTGACTTCAGTTTCCCAGTTGTCGGACGTACAGCCTACAGATTGGGCATTCCAAGCACTCCAGTCCTTGGTTGAGCGCTATGGTTGTATTGCAGGTTATCCAGATGGGACATTCCGAGGAAACCGTGCCTTAACCCGTTTTGAATTTGCAGCGGGGGTTAACGCCTGTTTGGAAAGGGTTAACGAATTAATTAACGCCGCCACAGCGGACCTAGTGACTCGGGAAGACCTGGCAAAAATGCAGCGACTGATGGAAGAGTTCGCGGCGGAATTAGCCAGCATTCGCGGACGGGTAACGGTGTTAGAAGCTCGTACTGCGGAATTAGAAGCTAACCAATTCTCCACGACAACCAAGCTGCATGGGGAAGTCGTCTTTTGGCCGGGTGATAGCTTTGGCGATCGCGCTAGACATAACGTGGCTGGAGGTCCCTTTAGCCGCCGCAATAGTGACCCGACCCAAACCTATCTTGGCTATCGAGTTCGCTTAGACTTCGATACTAGCTTCACCGGGCGGGATCTGTTAAAAACCCGTTTACAGGTTTACGACAATCCGAACCTGAGCGACTTCGACCTAACCAATAGCCTGATGGCTCGGACTCCCTTTGATGGGACTTCCAACGGGGTAGAGCTGGATGATTTATACTACCGTTTCCCAGCTTTCAATAACCGGGCGCAAATCTTTATCGGTGCTAACAGCCTCGATTTAGATGACACCATGGAAATTCTCACCCCCTTTAATAGTGACGGTACGGGTTCAATTTCCATGTTTGGACAGCGCAACCCGGCGATTTTCCGAGGTCCAGAAGGAGCCGGGGTAGGGGCTAACTTTGCCTTTGGCGATCGAGACCGTTACCGATTGAATCTGAGTTATTTAGCTGGTAACGCATCGGATGCTACTGCTGGTAATGGCTTATTTAACGGTAGTAATACAGCATCGGCTCAGTTTGTGTTTGAACCGACGGAAAAACTGGGATTTGCGGTAGAATATGCCCGCAAGTATTTCACTAACGGCGGTGTAGAGGTAGCTGGCGGGACTGGTAGCTGGATTGCCGATCGCCCCTTTGGTGATAACGCCACCACCAGTGATAACCTAGGTTTGCAATTTAATTGGCGGCTGGCTAACAGCTTCCAGTTAGGGGGTTGGTTCGGTGCTACCTGGGCTAACCAACAGAATAATGGCAGTGATAGCGCGACTATTCTCAACTGGGCGGTAACTCTTGGTTTCCCCGATTTACTCCGAGAAGGCGACACAGGCGCATTAATTGTGGGAATGCCTCCTAAAGTTACGAACCATGACAGACCAAGCCTAGAAAATAGTGATACTTCGCTGCACATTGAAGCCTTCTATCACTTCCCCTTCAGCGAGTATATTTCGATTACTCCGGGAGGATACTTTATCACCAATCCTGGTCATAACGATCGCAATGCGACCATTTTCGTGGGAACCCTGAGAACGACATTCCAGTTCTAAGCCCGGTTCCATTCAGATGTTAGCGCCTTGAGTTTTGAGCGACCCCATATCGGTTCTCAAAACTCATTTTTTTGTTATATCTTAGGGAAAAGTTAGCCAACAAAAAGGAGATCCAATCGAAACCATACACGGAAACCTGCAAGGTCTCAAACCGAGTCAGCTTAAACAACTGCAACGCCTGTACCATCAAAAACTCCCAGGCGATCGCATTACCACTTCAGAATTTGCCCAGCGACTAGCGGGGGTAAGTACAGACATCAAGGAGCCCGTCTGCGCCTATATAAACCGCCGTGGGCAGGTGATTAGGGTGGGAGTAGGCACTGTCAGTCAGACCCGCATTCCTGCCCTAGAATTGCCCCGCTACGGTAACGGTCGCCTCAGTGGTATTCGGTGTATAGCCACCCAGTTAAAATCTGATCTACCTAGGGAGTCAGTCTTAACGGCCATGGCTATGCAACGGTTAGATGTTTTGGCAATTTTGACCCTGACCGGAAGCGGGTTTGAACGTCGAGGGGGGGGTGGCACAGGTTATGTGAAAGAAGCCTATCTCGCCCATTTATTGCCCCAAGGGGAAGGGGAAAACCAGACCCAACTTGATAGTCCTCTGGCTCCAGTACCCTATTATGTTTCATCCCCCATGAGTCTTGATGTTCTCTCTAACCAAGATTTCCTGGATTTGGTAGATGGACTAGAAGCGGAATTTCAGCGGGAATTTGTCGCCCTTGATGTCAACTCTGACCAAGATAGGGTGCTATTGGTGGGGGTACAAACTGACAAAATTTCCACCCAGAGATTTGAAGAAGGGTTAGCGGAATTAGGGCGGCTGGTGGATACTGCGGGGGGTATTGTCCTGCAAACTCTGCGCCAAAAGCGATCGCGTCCCCATCCCCAAACCGTAGTCGGAGAGGGAAAAACTCAGGAAATTGCCCTGGCGGCGCAAACTCTGGGGGCGACGTTAATTGTTTTCGATCGCAGTTTATCTCCCGCGCAAGTCCGTAATTTGGAAACCCGCATTGGAGTCCGAGTAGTCGATCGCACGGAAGTTATCTTAGATATTTTCGCCCAACGCGCCCAGTCTGGGGCGGGAAAATTACAGGTTGAACTGGCGCAGCTAGAATACAGTCTACCGCGTCTCACGGGAAGGGGTCAGGCTATGTCTCGGTTAGGTGGCGGTATTGGTACTCGTGGACCTGGGGAAACTAAACTAGAAACGGAAAGACGAGCCATTCAGCGGCGCATCGCCCGCCTTCAGCAGGAGGTTAACCAACTACAGGCCCATCGTGCCCGTCTCCGCCAACGTCGCCAACGCCAGGAGGTTCCTACATTGGCTATTGTGGGCTATACGAATGCGGGTAAGTCTACTTTGCTTAATGTTCTCACGGCTTCGGAAATTTACGCGGCTGACCAATTGTTTGCTACTCTCGACCCGACTAGCCGCCGCCTAACTATCCCGGATGCGGTGACGGAAGAACCCCAAAATATTGTAATTACTGATACGGTGGGGTTTATTCATGAATTACCCCCGGCTTTAATTGATGCTTTTCGGGCTACTTTAGAGGAGGTGACTGATGCTGATGTGCTGCTGCATTTGGTAGATTTATCTCACCCGGCTTGGCAGGCACAAATTCAATCGGTTATGGAGATTTTAACTCAAATGCCGATTACTCCGGGTCCGGCTTTATTGGCTTTTAATAAAATCGATTCTGTGGATGGGGAAACTCTCCGTTTTGCCCAGGAAGAATACCCCCAAGCTGTGTTTATTTCTGCTGCTAATGCGCTGGGTTTGGAAACTCTCCGCCTCCGAATGGCACAGTTGATTGATTATGCGATCGCTAATCAATAAGTCGATTTCCTCAATAGGCGATCGCCTATTGTGGTAAAATGGGGGGGCTTTCTAGTCAATTACTTATGACCATTGGGCGATCGCTTTGTCGGGTAGCGATTTATGGGGGAATATGTTTTGGGGCTTCCGTCTTATTACCGGGGTTGACCCTCCCGGTCGCTTTTTTATCGACTGACAAAGGTCAAGACATCTTGACCAAAGTGGGCGAAATGATTAGCAGTGTGACGGCGGGTAACACGGCTAATGCTATTGATAATTTTGACCCAAGGGGTTCTGATCACGTTCCGTTAGAGAATGAGGATTTAATTCGCGTTTGTGGAAAGGCGATCGCTCAAATTATTTTACTGGCTGCCCAACAGTATAATAACCGCAATTTCAAAGATTATAATAAAGACTATTCCGAACATCTAAAAATGATAGCCGCCCAAGCTACAGAAAAATGGGTAGAATTGGCGCGTTTTGAATTTGCTCAATCTAAATATCAACAGTTAACCGAGGGAGAAATTCCCTTAATTATTACCCCCACAGAAGAAGGGTTAACTCAAGCGGAAATTTTGACCGTTGAAGAGTGGCGGAATATTTTAGCCAAATTAGATTTAAAGGCGGTAGAGTCACAGAAAGGCGTTGATTTGCCGGATTATGTGCGCCAATATGTTGCGGAATTACTCCAGAAAGAATTTCCGCGAGTCTTACGAGAAGCCTTAAAACAGGACTTTAAAGCCGATGGTAAAGCCTTTGCTGGGTTAATGATTCAACTTATAACAGGAATTCGGCAACAAGTAGCCCAACTGGGTGAAATTGCCCCAATTTTCTTGGCAAAACTCGAACAGATAGAACAGCAGTTAACCGGAACCCAACAGCAGCAGGAAAGAATCTCCGAAAAGCTCGACGAGCAATCCAAAAAGCTCGACGATATCAAGGAGATGATGCAGCCTCACCCTCGCGAAACCACCAAGGAGAAACTACTGAAAGCCTTACTACAGTTAGATTATGATAAACAGGCGAATTTGTTTAAAGAGTTTGTGGAAAATCATCAAATTGGAGCTTGTTTAGTTCACGGTTCGTATGAAAGCGCACCCCGTTGGTTGCTCCATCGTTTGATTCGCCATGTTCCCAACGGCAACACATATAATTGTAATTGTGTGCAAAAAATCAAGTTTTCTCGCCGGATTTATACTAGCTCTTTAGATACTGTTTTGCAAGAGATTAGTCGTAAATTTCAAATAGAAATCACCAGTTCAGTCACAGCCATTCATCAAAAAATTTGGGAAGTGTGGCAATCTGAAACGGTGATTTTAATTGTTGAAAATACTAAGGATGTTGAAGAATCTTATCTTGAGGAATTTTTGCAAGATTTTTGGCAACCATTAGCCCAGTTAGCTCGTGAGAGAGGGACGACTAATGAAAACTACAGTTTACTTTTATTTTTGCTAGATCAAGATGGATATCCCAATGATTGGAATATTGCTTATACTCAAGATCCGACCTCAGAGTTAATTCCCCAAACTCTGATTAAATTGATGGACATACAACCCATAACACGCCGACAATTATCAATTTGGCTAGAATTATGTTGTGGTGCCGAAAAACTACTCGAATATACTGATAGTTTAGTTGATGAGGTTTTTCGAGACAGTCAAAATGGACTTCATCAATGTATCCTTGAAACAATCTGCTCTCTCTGTAAAACTTCATGGGAAGACTGTGCATCAAAATGGATGAAATATTAACAACACCTCCAGACAACTTACGCTATACCGGAAAAGTTCACCCTCCTACAGACCATAAGGAGAATGGACAGCGAGTTTATCCCTATTTACCCAGTGATGAACTTGTGGAAGCCGTTAATTTAGCCATTATTTTACAGCGTCCTTTGCTGCTGCAAGGTGAACCCGGTTGTGGTAAAACGAAATTAGCCCAAGCTGTCGCCTATGAGTTGGGCTTACCCTATCTCTGCTGGACGATTAAATCCACCAGTCGCGCCCAAGATGGACTCTATACCTATAATAATTTAGCCAGACTGCGGGACTCTCAACTACTGGGGTTAGGTCAAATTACTGACCCGGAAGAAATCCGGCGGATTAAAGACCCTAAAACCTATGTAGAATTGGGTAAACTTGGGGAGGCTTTTCTCAGCGATAAAACCACGGTTTTATTGATTGATGAAATTGACAAGGCGGATATTGATTTCCCCAATGATTTATTATTGGAGTTAGACGAAAAACGCTTTACTATCCCCGAAATGAAAAAGGAAAAGACTGCTAAACATCCTCCGATTATTTTGATTACCAGTAATCAGGAACGAGATTTACCGGATGCTTTTTTAAGGCGCTGTTTATTTCATTATATTGAGTTTCCCAATAAAGAACGGTTAATTGAGATTATTATTGCTCGCTTTTTTGGGGTTACCGAAGATAAATCAACGATTCCCGACCCCGACGAAAATCAGTTGATTCAAGAAGTGGTGGCGAAGTTCTCGGAATTGCGGGAGTTGTTGGATAAGGAAAAAGGACAAAGGGGTAAAAATATCAGTACCATTGAGTTGATTGATTGGTTTGATGTCCTGCGTCGATATCCTCATGATGAGGTGCTGAAACAGTTACAGGGTAAACTTCCCTGTTTGGGGGTTTTACTGAAAAGTTGGGATGACCACCGACTTTATTTAAGCAAATTGTAGGGGGAAGGATGAAAGTTAATGATTTACCCCTGCGAGAGTTGTTTGATAAGCTGCGTCAAGCGGGTTGGGTGTTGGGGATTGATGAATATGAACTGCTGTTAGAAGCGTTGATGAAAGGGTTTGGCATTGAGGATGAAGCGGCGTTAAAAAGACTCTGTAAAACTTTGTGGGTGAAGTCGGTTGAAGATGAAAAAATTTTCAATTCTTATTTTAAGGAGGTGATGTCTAAACCCCTTGATAATCCATTGGTAACAGTCGAGAAACCTACCGCCGCAAAACCAGCGATTCCGATAACACAGCCACCAGTCCAATTGACACCATCAAAGTCTCTACTGAGGTCCTGGTTAGACTCTCTCAAAAAAATTATCACCAAACCGACTAATGAGCCATTAACAAATCAACAATTAGAACCAGAAAATCAACAGATTCCAGAAATTCAAGAACAACCACCAACTCAGCCATCTTCGGAAGCTGAAAAATCAGAACCGGCTGAATCTGAATTTATGCCGCAAGAGGTGGCGGTAGAAATAGATGATGAGGTACAGTTACTGAAAACCATAACCAGTGAACAGTTTTTGTTATATTCGGATTATTTGCCGTTAACGAAAAGGAAAATGAAACAAACTTGGCGTTATTTACGCCGTCCGATTCGGGAGGGTCCATTAGTTGAATTAGATGTGACGGCAACCATAGAAAAGATTATCCGGGATGGGTTTTTCTTAGAACCGGTGTTGGTGCCGCAACGAAGGAATCGGGTTGAGTTGGTTTTGTTGTTGGATGTTGATGGTTCAATGGTGGCTTTTCATCCTTTGGGGGATAGACTTAAAGAAACTGCGACGCGGGGGGGAAAGTTAGGCGCATCGCGGGTTTATTATTTCCATAATTGTCCGGTGGATTATGTTTATGGGAAGCCGGGATATTCTGAGGCGGTGAGGGTGGAGGAGATGTTAAGGGGATTATCTCCCAATCGCGCTTGTCTGCTGATTTTTAGCGATGCTGGCGCGGCACGGGGGGGATATAGTGAGGATAGGTTACAATTGACTGAGAGATTCCTGGGGCAGTGTCAGCAACACTTACGTTATCTGGTGTGGGTGAATCCTGTACCGAGGGAACGGTGGGCAATGTCTACGGCTGGGGAAATTGATAAGTTAATCCCGATGTTTGAATGCGATCGCCTTGGGTTACAAAATGCCGTTAAGGTGTTACGGGGAAATCCAGTGAGTTGGTCATAAAATTAGAGCAACCATTCCCATTATAAATCTTAATTAGGCAGACTGTCAAGGGATAACTGAACGGGATTAACTGGGTAGTTATGATTAATTGTTTAAGAGGTTGTCTAGGCATGAATGAAATTATTTTTTGGGTGGAATGTGATGCAGAAGAAGGATATGTAGCTCAAGCATTAGGAGAATCAATTATCACTCAAGCTGATAATTTAGATAGGCTCAAATTAGAAGTTAGAGACGCGGTGCGTTGCCATTTTCCCGATGAGGAATTGCATCCCCGTATGATTCGACTGGTTACGGAGGATGGGATGACGCGATGAAACTCAAAGATGAATTACAACAAAGACGAGATGAAATTTTAGCGGTTGCACAACAACATGGGGCGTTCAATGTGCGGATATTTGGTTCCGTGGCGAGGGGGGAAGAACGGGAGGATAGTGATATTGATTTTTTGGTGGAAATGAACAGTAATTGCAGTTTATTGGATAGAATTGCCTTAATCCAAGATTTAGAGGACTTGTTAAACCGAAAAGTTGATGTCACGACGGTTAAAAACTTACGGGAGTATTTTAGAGAACGGATTATCAATCAGGCGATTCCGCTATGACAGATGATGAAATATATTTACAAGATATTTACGATCGCATCTGTCGGATTGAGACTTATTCAGAGGGAGGGAGAATAGAATTTATGCAATCTCTTTTGATTCAGGATGGGGTGATTCGTAGTTTTGAAGTGATTGGAGAAGCAGTTAAGCGACTTTCTCCAGAGTTGAGGCAAAGTTATCCAGAGATTCCTTGGCGCAGAATGGCGGGATTGCGAGATGTGCTGATTCACGACTACGACGATATTAATTTAGAAGAAGTTTGGAATGTTGTTGAACAGAATTTACCCGAATTGAAACAAAAAATATTAGTAATCTTATCGGCACTTCATCATGAAAATTAAAGAACAATTGCAACAAAGACGAGATGAAATTTTAGCCCTTGCACAACAGCATGGGGCGTTCAATGTGCGGATATTTGGGTCGGTGGCGAGGGGGGAAGAACGGGAGGATAGTGATATTGATTTTTTGATTGATTATGATTTAGCTAAAATATCCTCTTGGTTTCCGGTGGGACTGATTCAAGATTTAGAACAACTCTTAAATCGCAAAGTTGATGTAGTCACGACTAAATCATTACATTATTTTATTCGGGAAAAAGTTATAGCAGAGGCGATTAGTTTGTCAGATTTTGGCAATCAGTAAACGATTAAAATGGACTCCCACTCATGGAACTAGAAGCTGCTATACGTCGGATTAATGCTTTTAAGAAAAGGTTTAAGGAGCCTCACCTTTTTTTAGCTTATCATGCGGCGTTACCTTTGGCGATAACTCCCGATTTGCTGTATCAGATTTGGACGAATTTTCGGCGGGATATTCAGGGGGAATTTATCGAGATTCCTTGGATTGCGGTTTCGGATTTAATTCTATCGAGTTTGTGTGATGAGGTGGGGCATGAATTGTATGAAATGGATGCGACAGTCCGCCAAGAATTGTTAGACCAGTTGAAAGCTAATCCTCGATTTACAGAGAAACGCCTGAAGGAAGTGGCGTGTTTTTTATTGCAGTATGTGCAGAAAGATTTAGACAGTCAGGATAGTTATGACCGGGAGTTTGCCGAGTCGCAAAGTTGGGCGGCTTGGGCTTATGCCGAACCTCAGAAATCAGTGGAGTTATTGGCGGAGGCTTTCCGGCGGGCGTATGAAGAAAATCCTAGGGATTTGATGCGACTTTCGACGCTGACGGAGATGATTTATCAACCGAATCTCAAAGAGTTTGACCGCCTGCGAATTTTTGCCAGGGCAATGGGGCATTATCGACGCAAGAAGTTTGAGGAAGCAAAAAAACAAATTTCGCAATTGTCAATCCAAGGTAATTCATTATCAATTGCCGGTATTACTCTTAACATTCCCACGGAAATTTTAAATTTCATTGAAGCTGAAACTCAATCTCAACAGTCGTCTTATCAAAATCTTACTGCACTTGATAAAAAAAGCGATATAGGAACCATTGTTCCTACATTAATTATTGGTGTCGGTGGGACAGGTTTAAAAGTTATAAGTCGTGTTCGCCGTCTGATTGTGGAATCCTACGGTAGTTTAGAAAAACTTCCTGTCGTTGCTTTTTTACATATCGATACCGATGAAAAACCTCAAGCCAAAAAACCAGAAATGGCTGGCCCACCACTGGAAGATTACGAAAAGTTCTGGGCTAGTGTAACCTTTGACGAAGCTAAAAAAATCAAGGAAAATCCCACGACCTATTCTTGGTATTATGACTGGCTTCCCCCGGAACTGACTCCGCAAAACTTAGTTTCAGAACAAGGAGCCGGTCAAATTCGAGCTTGCGGACGCTTTGCCTTTTTTTATAACCATGAAAAAATTCGGAACAAATGTCAGCAGGCTATCACAAGAATTACTGTAGGTCGAAATCAACTAACGATTGATGGTGATGTTTTGACCGTAGAACCTAAATTGAATATTTTTGTCGTTGGTTCTATCTCTGGAGGAACGGGTAGTGGAATGCTGATTGATTTAGGTTATTGCTTGCGAAATTGGTTTCAAGGGCAGAGATTGGAAACTACAGCTATTATTCCCACCCCCGATGCTTTTTTAGGAATTGGTGGCAATATTAACATTCAGGAAAATGGTTATGCTGCTCTCATGGAGTTAAACTATTTTTCCGATCGGAACAACACATATAATGTTAAGTATGGTTTATCAGAAAATACTCGAATCATAGAAAATCGCCCTCCCTATGATTATTTATATCTAACAGGAACTAGCAACCAAGAGGTGAGTTTAAAAATTGAAACTATTCAGGAAATGATGGCTCAACAAATTTTTCTGGATTTAGTTTCAGATTTTTCTAGCTACAAAAGAAGTATTAGAGATAATATAAACAGGCAGATTGGAACATCTTTAGATCAAGCTAGAAACTCTCAAGCACAAGCCATTTACAGAAGTTACCCTTGCAACTTTTTTAGTTTTGGTATTGCTAGTATTGAGATTCCAGTTCATGCCATTCGGAAAGCGCTTGCTGTAAAGTTAGCCGCTGACTTATATCAGTGGTGGCTGAATGCGAATGTTCAACTTCCTAGTGATGTTCAACAAGAGGCAGAAGCTGAACTCAAAGAACTGAAGTTGTCTAGTGAAGAACTGCGGAATGAGATTTTACTTAATCCAGAGGGGAAGAATTATGTAGTCGTTATCGAACAATGGACTAAGCAACTAGAGAATAATATCAACGTTGAACAACGATTGAAATGTACCGCCCAACTTCCCAATCCTTTTGCCAAAGAAACAGGTAAAGTTTTGGAGTTTGTGAGCCGTTACCTTAATCCAACTGTTGAAGAATATCGCTTAGATCATCTCCGAGATGACCAAAGAAGACGCGGTGACTTCCTTCAAAGAATGCAGGACAATGGGGAAAAACTGTTTCAGGAAACAGCACAAACTTTTAAAGAAAAAATCTACGACTATTTAGAAGATAAGAGCCAAGGGGCTCGCGCTATCAAGGCACTCCTAGAGCAAATGCGAACCAGCTTACAAATGGAAATTGAAAAATTGCAACGGGAAGCCGAAAGAACTTGGAAAAATCTTGAAAAAGCTGCTTTAGCAGAATACAACCAAGCGAGTTCTCAAATTGATGAATTTAGCGATCGCTGGATGGCAAACAAAGAAAATAAAATGAAAAAATGGTGCTATCAGGCAATTGCCGGGATTGAAAAAAGTTTCCAAGCCACCTTGCAACGCCAGTCTCGTCTGATGGCTGTTAACATTCAAAACCGCTTTCTTGATGTCATTCAAGAGGTTGAAAATGAAGTTGACCGATGGACTGGGCGAATTTCAGGTTCAGAAACTAAGTATCGTGACTTGATCGCTCAATCTGAGAATTACATCGAACAATTGGAATTAGTTGGACTCAAACTGTTTGAACGACGGGAGTTGAAAGAACTTTACGATGATTTTATTAGCAAGTCTCAAGGGCTGGATATCCTCTTTAGCCAACTCACTCAGGATATAAAAGTCGCCAGCCAAAACAGCAAATTCTGGACTCAATCTGCCTATGGTCAACAAGAATTTCATCTTCTGGATGTGGCTCGCATTGATGAGCTTCAATATCCCCAGTTTGAGGATGTAGTTGAACAATTCACCCGACGGAAAATTCAGGAAGCACCCGCCAACAGTAAACTGTACACCGAAATGGATGCTTGCACCCGTTTTATGCGACTGTACCCGGGAACCCAAGATCGACAACGAGAGATTCAACGTTTATTTAACTTGTCTAAACCCTTAATTCGTTTGGATACAGCTATCCCTCAAGAGGGTGGATTTAACTATATTCAATTTCATCTCGCGGGAATTGTCGGAGGGGAAAATACCCCGGAAACAGCAGCACAGCAACAGGTTCCTCTACTGAAGAAATTTTTTGTCCAGACAGATGCGATCGCGCCTTTGAGTAAACGAGAACGGCATAAAATTCTAGGCACCCATGAAATTGCTGGCTTTTCTTTGCGATGCATGGCTGGAACCGAAAATCTCCGCAAAGCCTACCAAAAATGGCGAGGTGAACGAATTCAAGCTGAACGAGATCTTCTCAAAGGTATGAATGCTAAATTACCCGCTCCCGTTCACATTCAAAAAGATATGGTTTTTTGGGATTTTCATCGCCCCGACCCCACCATTGAACAGTTAGTTTTAATTGCCCGTGCTTTTGAGATTTTGCGTCAGGAAATCAACAAAAAAACCAAACAAGATGTGATTCGTTACCGCATTATGACTAAATTGGGTGAAGATAAAGTAACTGTAGCAGCCAATTGGGAAGATACAGTGCAAGTTCTGCAATTACCCGATTGTCGAGAAGACAGACAAGAAGTCGAACGACAGCTTAATGAATTACTCGACCAAGCCGAAACAGAATCCCAAAAACAACAACTGGGCAAACAACTGCAAGACTTTTTAGCCGAACGACTCAAAACTGAGTTTCGGAACAATAATGATCACCCCATGTATCTGAAAGAAAAAACAATCATTGGGGAATTTATTGCTATACATAAACTTATTAGTGAATCCCAAAATACTGAATTTAAAAATTGTGATAATTGTGGTTATGTCATGCGTGTTACTGATAATTACTGCTCTAATTGTGGACATAAAATGTCTTGAAATTTTGTGGATAATTGAAATAATCAAAACTTAATTTTACAGATATATAACTACCCAGAAACTGGGTTTATTGTCCGGTTTAGTCACAGATAAAAATTAGGGTGGTGGTCTCACCATTGGCGCGGCGACTAATGATTAAGCGTCCATTCAGGATATCCTCATCATGGATTTGATAAATTCTTAAATCCGTAACCTCTGGACTATCAAAGGCGATCGCCAATTTTAGGGGTGCTGTTTCGTAATCATTCCCCCCCAAAGGATTCAGGAACCTTTCCAAAACCCTTTCCAGGATATCATAAACATCTTCAAACTCTTTGACAATATTGCCGGGTTCCCCTTCCGGGCGGCGATAAAGTAGCTGCCAGCCACGCCGCCAGCCTAATTCATTCGGTTCAAAAAACTTAGGTCCTACAAACTTCCTAAGATGGTCGAATGCTACCTTTTCCAGGTCAACTTCTGGCTCCAGGATATCATAAAAAACCCCGGAATCTACGATTTTTCCATAGGAACTACCATAGAGTTCCATTAAATCACTGACGTATTTAGGCGGTTGAGGAGATGTACTCATTTTGGCGGATAACTAGGATTGAGTGCAAGCTACAGGTGAGATTTTAACTCTCAGTCTGATTATATAGCGTTTCTCATATCCATAAGGTACAGCCCTCACCCCAAACCCCTCTCCCAATAGGGGAGAGGGGCTTTGAAAATTACCTCACCAATCCAGCGAACCGGTATATCACCCGGAAAATACGGAGATGAATCCTCAAGTTGGTTAAACAAAAGATGGAATTTGGGTTAAATTATGTTAGAATAGGGTGGCATAATCCGTCACGCCCTAGATACAGCCTATCAATACAAAAAATATGGTTCTCTCAACGCTAAAATGGAGTTTAGACGATTATCATCACATGATTAAAACGGGGTTGCTGGTAGGTCGTCCTGTGGAATTACTAGCCGGAGAAATTGTCGAAATGTCCCCAGAAGGTGAATCCCATGCCTTTTTTAGTCGCGCGGCTGGATCTTATCTTACTCGTATTTTAGGCGATCGCGCTCTAGTCAGTCCAGCCAAACCCATTACCCTCCTCAACGACTCCGAACCCGAACCGGATATCGCTATTGTCGCGCCTCTGGGTCGAGAATATCTGAGTCATCACCCCTACCCGGAAAATATTTTCTGGGTGATTGAATATGCGAACAGCAGCCTACAGAAAGATAAAACAGTGAAATATCATCTCTATGCTGAGGCTGGTATCCCGGAATATTGGCTGGTGAATTTACAAACGGGGGAGTTAATTATTAACCGGGAACCGAGGGGACGGGAATATGGTTCTAAAATAACCCTGACTTCTGGAGAAGTTTCGCCCCTGGCTTTTCCTGATCTTACCATTCCGGTGGCGGCGATAATTTCAGCGGTTATATAACCAGCTATTCCGGCTAGGATTTTATTGATGGGGTAAAATCTGCCTAATGAAACTGGCGGCGTAACAGTAGGGAATTGGTGACTACACTCACCGAACTAAAAGCCATAAAAGCGGCTGCTACCGCCGGACTGAGAACTATGCCAAAACCTGGTAGGAGGACACCAGCCGCCATGGGTAAACCGATGGTATTATAAGCAAAAGCCCAGAAGAGGTTTTGGCGAATTTTATTGAATGTTTGTTGACTCAAGCGAATAGACTCCACCACGTCCATGAGTGCGTCTCCTATGAGTACAATATCAGCAGTTTCGATCGCCACATCAGTTCCGCTTCCCAAAGCGATCGCCACATCAGCCTGAGCCAAAGCCGGAGCATCATTAATGCCGTCTCCCACCATAGCCACCCGGTGTCCCTGCTGTTGGTAAGAAGCGATCGCCTTAGCTTTATCTTCCGGTCGCACTTCTGCCCGCACAGACTCAGGAGATAATTCTAACTCAGAAGCGATCGCCTCGGCTACCGAAAAGCGATCGCCTGTGAGTAAAACTACATTTAACCCCATTTGTTGGAGTCGTTCCACCGTCATTTTAGCATCAGACTTGAGGCGATCGCAAATACCAATCACCCCCACCAACTCCTCAGCCACAGTCACATAGACCACCGTTTGTCCTGGTGGAATTATCGATAACACCGACTCCCCTAAAGTCACCCCACAGCGGCTCAAACCTTCTGCACTACCCACCCAAATTCTCTCTCCATCGACCATAGCAGCCGCACCAAGCCCCGTCTGAGTCACAAAACCCTCGGCATCTATGGTAGGCAGGTTACGCCCTTCTACGGCTCTACAGATAGCGGTAGCGATCGGGTGATGGGTTCCCTGTTCGACCGCCGCCGCCAATTGTAAAATCCGGTCATCACTAAAGCCGTGAGACAAACTGACGCAGGTAGTCACCTGGGGAGAAGCGGTCGTCAAAGTTCCGGTCTTATCAAAAACTACAGTATCCAATTGGTGAACCCTCTCCAAGATATCACCACCTTTAATCAATAAACCCCGTTCCGCACCGATAGCAGAACCCACTAAAATGGCGGTGGGGGTAGCCAGTCCCAAAGCACAGGGACAAGCAATCACCAAAACAGCGATCGCCAATTTTAGACTCAATAGCAAAGGCGCATCAACCGCCAAATTCACCCCTCCCGAGGTCATCACCTCCGGCCAAATATAAGTGCCAATTGTGTACCAAAAAATCAGAGTCAGCGCCGCCAAACCCATGACCAGATAAGTAAAATATCCCGCCACCTTATCCGCCAAAAATTGAATGGGCGCTTTCCGAGTTTGAGCAGTTTCTACCAAACTAATAATTTGGGAAACCGTAGTTTCTTCTCCCGTGCGAGTCGTGGCAATTATCAGCGCCCCCGACTGGTTTAAAGTTCCCGCACAAACCATCAAATCCGGTTGTTTAGTCACCGGGAAAGACTCTCCGGTTAGCATCGACTCATCGACCGTACTACTCCCCATAATCACCCTACCATCAACGGGGATTTTATCACCGGGAAAAACCTTAACCAAATCCCCCACCCGCACCTGTTCAGCCGGAACCTCCACCGTCGGAGATGACCAGGCGATCGCCGAATTTTCCTGAGTGGTTTCCTGCAGTTGTGTTGACAGAATCACCTGAGCCGTTGTCGGTTGCAAAGCCCACAAAGACTCAAAAGCCTGAGCCGCCCTAAATCTCGCTTGTTGTTCGAGGGTTTTTCCCAGTAAAATAAACCCCAACAGCATCACAGGTTCATCAAAAAAACATTGCCAACCCAACCGGGGAAATAACAGAGCCACCAAACTAGCAGTATAGGCGCTAATAGTACCCAGTCCCACGAGGGTATTCATATTAGGAGCATTTCGCGCCAGACTACGCACCCCATCCACAATAAGCGATCGACCGGGAAACATTAAAGCTAAAGTTGCTAATCCCCAGTGAAACCAAATATTACTCACTACCGGAATCGGTCCCCAACCCATTTGATGAAAGTGACCAATTCCCGACAGAAAAATCAGCACACCACAAATAACCACCCGCCCAATTTGGTCGCGCATTTCTTGGCGGTGACGTTCCTTAAAAGTTAGCTTTTGGTTAGCAGCAGACCCATAACGCAGTTGACTATTAAATCCCGTTTCTGTTAGAATATCAGCTAGTTTTTGTGGATCGACTGTACCGGGTTCACATTCAACCGTCGCCACTTCTGTGGCTAAATTAACCCGGACAGCAATCACCCCTGGCTGCTGGTTTAATTGGCGTTCTACCGCCATCACACAACCAGCACATTTCATTCCCCCAACATCCAAAATAATCGTCTGGGTAGGTAGGGTAGTTGAGGTTAACTGCTGCTCTGATATAGTTTGGGGATTTAATTGCATAGAATGGATACCTTAGATATCAGCCAATGATGGATATTTGGGGAGAAACAGCCCCCAGAACAGTGAGGACAGAAACATTTACGGGAATTTGTGAAATTGATCTCCAAATAATTGATAATTGTTCACTGTCAACCATCAACTTTCAATTGTCAACTATTAACCCCCCATGTCTACAACCATCGCCTTAATCGCCCATGACAGCCAACGGGAGCAACTGGTCAGCTTTGTAGAAGAGAATACTGTGGCTTTGTCCTTCTACGAACTAATCGCCCCAGAAAGAACCGCCCAATACCTCCTACAGGGAACCGGAGTAGAGGTGCAGGTGCTATCGTCTCTCCATCACGGAGGAGATATTGAACTAGCCTATCGCATCCTACAGGAAACGGAAATCGCGGCTGTAATTTTCTTCCTCGATCCTGGTTTTAACTTATCCTCCCCAGAAATTCAAGTATTGATTCGCGCTTGTAACCTGCAAAATGTACCGCTCGCCACCAACCGCGCTACTGCTAGGGCTATGTTAAGCGGTCTCACCCGTAGTCGGTCGGCTCATCTGATTTTTAACCCGGTTTCGGGGACGGGTAACTCTCAACAGGACCTGGTTTTAATTCGACAATTGTTAGAACCCCATATTTATCTCAAGGTATCCTTCACGACTCCTACCATTAGCGCCCAACAGTTGGCTCAGGAAGCGGTTGATTCCGGGGTGGATATGGTTATTGCTTCTGGAGGGGATGGGACGGTCTCAGCGGTGGCTGGTGCGGTGATGGGAACAGATATCTCTCTGGGTATCATTCCGCGCGGAACAGCTAATGCTTTTTGTATGGCTATGGGGATTCCTGGGAATATTCGGGGGGCTTGTAATAATATTATCGCTGGGGTAACTCGCACGGTTGACATGGCTACTTGTAACGATCGCCCTATGATTCTATTGGCTGGAATTGGTTATGAAGCCGAAACCATTGATAAGGCTGATCGAGAAACTAAGCAGCGTTGGGGGGCTCTGGCTTATATAATGGCGGGATTACAACAACTCGATGAACAAGTCGTTTTTGACACGGAAATTGAGATTGATGGAACTACCAGTCGGGTTCGTTCGGGTGCTGTGACTGTTGCTAATGCGGCTCCCCCCACGTCAATTTTAGCTCAAGGTTTGGGAGAGGTTATCCCTAACGATGGGAAGTTAGAGGTGTTGATTTTTGCTACTAACGAAAACGACAATCAGAAATTTACTAAGGTTAGGGCGATCGCTGGTATGGTAGAACTGTTTGGGTCGGCTTTGCTGAAAACTGGAACCCAGCGGGATAATATGATTGGGTTACGCGCCAGTAAGGTTAAGGTGAAAACTGAACCCCCTCAAAAAGTTGTCCTAGATGGTGAAATTATCGGCACCACACCCCTGGAAATTAAATGTATTCCCAACGGTTTAAAGATTCTCGCGCCGACGGTGATTCCTCAAACCAATAACCAGGAACCAGAAACTTTAGCAGAGGCTGATAGTTAACAGTTTTTCCCCCTCGTCGGCTTCCTTCTAAGAGGGGGAAGGGTTTAAGGGTTGCGGTTATGATCAGCCTCGGTTTTTTCGGAGGGGGAATTATCGGAGCTGTCGGAGGTATGATTATCCGGTGGGGGTGAGATTTCATCAATGGCGGTTAAACTATCGGTTCCGGTGTCGTCAGAGTTTCCCGACTCTAACAGTTCCGCAATGGTATAATCAGTCTCGGTTTTTTCTGATGCGGAATTATCGGAGCTGTCGGAGGTATGATTATCCGGTGGGGGTGAGATTTCATCAATAGCGGTTAAACTATCGGTTCCGGTGTCGTCAGAGTCTCCCGACTCTAACAGTTCCGCAATGGTCTGATCAGCATCTGATGTGGTTTCAGTTTCCGACTGATAAATTTGGATTTGTTCCAAACGGGGACCGACTACTAAAACTACTTTAAATTGGATATTTTTGTAGGTGAAGACTTCGCCAACGGCGGGGATTTTTTGCAGGTAATAGGTGAGAAAACCTCCCAAAGTTTGATACTCCTCATTGAGGGGTAAATCCAAATTCAACAGTTCGTTAATTTCTTCAACACTCAACTGCGCCTGTACTAAAAAGGTCTGGTCATCGACAAACTGAATATTCACATCTTCATGTTCGGCTAATTCGGAGCCATCCCCAATAATTTCGGAGATTAAATCGTTAATGGTTACCAGTCCGGCTGTACCGCCAAACTCATCTACAACAATAGCCATTTCCTGTTGCGATCGCTGCATTAGGGGTAATAATTCACTGAGTAACATTTGCTCAGAAATAAACCTAGCAGCCCGAATCCAAGTTAGGATGGGTGTCTCCTCAGAAAGCTGTCTTTCGGCTAAAGGTTTGGCTAAGTCCCGAAAATCTAAAATCCCCAAAATATCATCTAAGGATTCCCCGGTAATAGGGTAACGAGAATGATTACAAACTGCCATTTCTTCCAGGAGGTGTTGAAAGGTGGCGGTGCTAGGAAGGGAGACAATACTGGTTCGGGGAATCATAATTTCTTCAGCTAGTACATCCCCAAATTCAAACACATTATTAAGTAACTGTCTTTCCTCGGCTTCCAAACCCATAGATTCACTAGATGTAGTGATAATTAGTTGTAATTCTTCAGGGGTTACGCGGGTGTAAGGTTGTCCGGTGTAGTTAATCCCACACAGACGTAATAAAAACCGGGTAGACTGATTTAAACACCAGACAAATGGCTTAAAAAATCGAGCGATCGCCAAAGAGGAAGGAGCCAACATTCTCGCGATTTGTTCGGGATATAATAGCGCCAGAGATTTGGGAACTAATTCCCCCAGAACAATTTGCAGATAAGCCAGCATAAAAAAGGTGACAATTGGAATCGCCAGGGAATGAGCGATCGCCACTTGGAATTGGTGTAGAGGAATTTTAGTAAGTATCTGGCGAATCAACACCGCCATTGTCGATTCACCAATCCAACCTAAAGCCAGACTCGACAGAGTAATCCCAAATTGGGTAGTAGACAGCAGTAAATCGATGCGTCTTTGTAAATGTTGAACCGTGAGGGCTGGTAGATCTCCTTCATCAACTAATTGGCTAATTCGCGATCGTCTTACGGACACCATCGAAAATTCAGCCGTCACAAAAAAGGCATTAATAGCAATCAGCAAAAACACCGATAATAATCGCCCAAAAATATCTTGAGCCGTCAGTGTTAATCCCGATAGGTCAGCCAAGGCACTTGTCTCGCTAAATTGACCAAAAACCATCTCCATTTCTAGCATTAAGTGCGCTTTTTATTGACCGACATCAAACCATTAAATATCTGCCAGATATCCTCTCCTTTTTTACCGAGACTTACGGGGTATACGCTGTAGCAAAGATTACTAAATTTCATATTATTGTTGATAGGGAACACCGGGAGATGTTCCCATATACAAGATGATTAACTTGTTTATTGAACAACAGGAATACCCGACATTTGTAATTGCAATTTTTGATCTGGATAGTCAGTTAAACTGATAGCGAGTTCCTGAACATTATCTAGCAAAGCGGTAGAGATGGCAATAGTTCCAGTATAAGTTTGACTTCCTGGTGGTAGTTGACCAGGTAGAGAATCTACACTAGCACTTAAAGCTCGTCCCTGGTTATCAGTTACATTCAGGAAGCTGTAAAGAAACCGCACTGATTGATCACCTTCATTTTTGAGATTGACATTTAGCTGTAAAGAATTACTGCGGCGTTGGGTAGAGGTGATTTCCAGAGTTACACCCCCATCACGGCTAACAATAGGAAATACAACTTGGTTAGTGGTTTCCGGTTGCGCCTGATTCTCTTCTTCGGGTTTCTCCTGGGCTTGGGGTTGATCTGGGGGATCTGGATCAACACCCCCTGCTGCTATGCGTTTTTTGACTTGAGCGATAATATCTTCTTCTCTGAGTAGTTTAACTCCTTCTTGACGGGAAGATGAGTTATTAATGCGATCGGTAATGTTGCTGGGTCGCACGTCTGGCTGAGTGATTTCCTTGAGTGCATCACGACCGAGTTTATATCCTGTCGAAGAACTGAAGATACCCGCTCCAAACATCATAACCAGCAGTACAATTGTCATGATTACTGTTGAATTCAAGCTGATCTCCTGTGATACTATATATACTATGTGCGAGACGTTCAGGCATGAAATAGGGTTGTAATACCCAAAATAACCGCCTGGTGGGGACTCCAACCCCTCGGTTGGATATAAGGAGCGCACTCCTGACCATCCTCATAACTGTTTATATGTCCCGACGCTTGGAGAAATCTAAGCAAGGCAGGGAACTCAAGGTCATAAACCAACTGAGAAATCAGGGAGTAGAGAGTAACGGCGATAGCCACCCCCAGTTTTGGGAATCATAACCCCAGGATTGAAGCGGGGAACGGAAGGCTCCGAGGTGTAACCCAACACCGGAATCGAGACCACTGCCAACCATCCATGATTAGGGAAACCAAATGTCCGGCTTGA
>NZ_JARPLC010000088.1:11447-21212 GCF_032350395.1 Limnospira sp. PMC 289.06 | reverse complement strand
TAAGTTAACAGTCCCAATTATCCAGATTATCACCACTCTATGCTACCACTAGCGATCGCCCCCCTAATCCTCTCAGTCACCCCCCCGCCGCCAGTAGTCATCACCCGACCCCAAGAAGTGCGTCCCCTTCCCGGTCAACTAGATAATATTCCAGTTTTCAATAGCAATAGCCCGGAAGTTGTACCAGTCGAAGGTATCTTACTATCAACCTTTCCCCCCCAAGGTAAAACCCAAACCAATGCCCATCTTAACTTTCCCTTTGACGGTAGGTTCGACATTTTTGCCCATCATATCGCCAGACCCACCAACCCCGAAGACTTACGCACCCTATATCTAGGCTTATTAGCTTACAACCCCACCAGCGAACCGGTCACCCTAGAGATATTACAAGCCGCCAGCTATCTCAGCCAACCAGACGCACCCTTTATCCCCTTACCTCCCGTATTAGACAACAATGATGGGACAGTATTTGCAGGTCCAGGAAGTCGAGTTATGGGAGAGATTTTGCGAGGAAGGCAACAGTCATCACCACCCGACCAAGTAATCATTCCACCACAGCAGTTTCAGATGGTCTTTAAAGCCCCTATTCCGGTAAAAACATTAGAACCGCCTCTCAATGGGCGATCGCTTCTTATGCGCCTCCAGAGTAGCGGTACAGTGCATATAGCTAGTCTAGCTCAATTTGCCATTCAAAACCCCGACGGTAGCGAATCTAGCCCCGCCCTAGAATCATGGGTAGAATTATTACACAATGGTTCTCTAGTCACCCCCCGCGACCTAGCGCCCACACCCCCGAATAGTCCAGAGAGAATCATTTATGGTCGAGTTGCTGGAGTCGCCCTAGGTTCAGTCTGGAAAGCCGAGATAACCAACCTGACCATTCCCGAACCCGGTCAAGCCATTTCCTATATTTTCAGTTCCCTACCTGGGGGTAAATTAGGAACCAACCAAAACCAAAGCGCCCCCATGGTAGTTCGTTATGAGGATACCGCCTATCAAGCCCATGGCAACTATGGCATTCAATATAGCCTAACCCTAGACTTATCTAATCCCACCAATACCCCTAAAACTGTAGTCCTCACCATGGAAACCCCCCTAAAAAGTAATGAACTAACAGACGGGGGAGTGCAATTTTTCGAGGAACCTCCCAGCCGGGTATTTTTCCGAGGAACGGTGCGTTTCCGCTATACTGATGATTCGGGAACTACAGTTAGCCGATACTTTCACCTAGTCCAAAACCGAGGACAACAGGGGGAACCTTTGATTGAATTAGACATTCAACCCCGAACACGGCGACAGGTGGAATTTGACTTTCTGTATCCCCCAGACGCGAGTCCGCCCCAAGTGTTAACTATTAAGACATTAGATTAATCACGATTATGCCTTGGTTTGCCAAAATTGAAACCGGAATTGTGGAAAAAGCCGTTTTTGATCAATATGTCCCCGCCCATATCGAGTATGTCAAGGAGTTGGCTGCTAAAGGACATCAAGCGCGCAGTGGCTATTGGGGAAGGAAAGGCGGCGGAATGTTGCTTTTTGAGGCTGAGTCTATGGCCGCCGCCCAAGCTATTGTCGCGGATGACCCTCTGGTGGTTAATAATTGCGTGACTTACGAAATTTTTGAGTGGTGTGTGGTTGCACCGTGAATTTCTGTGTTATAATGAATTTTGTGGCCTGGACCTATGCGGTCAGAACGCCTAAACCTTGTCAGGACCGGAAGGTAGCAGCAACACGGGATGCTTCTGATAGGCGTGGAATCCGGGTCACTCCCATTTTTAACTTCCCCTAAATTATTGCCTGGAGAGTTTTTCCCTATGCCCGGTTTTGGAGATTTAGTCCAAAAAGCAGTTTACCTTGGGGTTGGTTTGGCTTCCTACGCCGGGGAAAAGGCGGGGAGTAAACTGGCTGAGTTACAGGTAGAAGCCCAAAAATTAGCAGATGAACTGGTTAAACGTGGCGAAATGACGACGGAAGAAGCCCGCCGTTTTGTTGACGATGCTATCCGACAAGCACAAGAACCAGGCGCTGATTATAATCCTACACCACCTCAGTCGGCGCAACCTCGCCGCATCGAAATTATTGATGATGAGGAAGAAGCCCCAGAGAGTAGTAGTGATGATAGCATTGAAGACTTACGCGATCAGGTTGATAAACTAAAGGATGAGTTGCGTAATTTGGAAAATGATTGATTTAATTGATCAATGAGTGCGATCGCTCTGCGTAAGATAAGATTGGTTTATCCTTTGCACATAATCCTGTAAGACCTGAGTATGGGAAACCAAAAAGGGCTATAATTACCTCAAGAGTCCCTTGCTTTCAGCAAAGGGAGTGTCAAATATTAAAGCAGTTAGCCCCTAAAGCCTAATGGAAGATTGGTCTAATGAGTTTGTTAAGAGTATAGAAGCCACAGTTATTGAGGTGGAAAAGTTTTTTATAGATGCGACTGAAGAGTTTAATCATATCATGGATGACCTGACTCAATTTTCCGAAGAAATTGCTGAGGAAGTCCAAAATAAGTTGATTCCCGACTTAGACCAGTTTTTAAATGATATCTTTGAGCCGATTCTGGATATATACTTAGATTTGGAACTAGATGGTATTGAGGAAGAGGAAACTTTTGATCCCTTTGTCACCTATGTTCACCCCAGCGCCACCCAAAACCCAGCCTGTCGTGGATGTAATCACTATCATGGTAAAATCTACGGTGGGAATTTGTTAGTTTGTGGAATGCACCCATTAGGTGTGGAGGGTGACTCCTGTCCCGACTGGGAATCAGATCATGATTGATTTTTGATGGGTGATTTTTGATTTTTATATAGGGCTTGTGTTTCAGCGGTGAGTCTACCTGGTATCCCTGTCATTCCCCCACAAATACACCTGAGACACTACCAACGTCAGGCGGTATCCCAATGGTTTGGGAACCGGGGACGGGGAACGCTGAAAATGGCAACGGGTACGGGTAAGACTATCACAGCCTTAGCGATCGCCTCTGAATTATATCATAAAATTGGCTTACAAGTTGTTTTAGTTATCTGTCCCTATCGCCACCTAGTTACTCAGTGGGGACGGGAAGCTCAGAAATTTGGGATGACTCCGCTACTGGCTTTTGAAAGCGTCCACAATTGGCAAAAACACCTATCTACGTCCCTTTATAACATAGGTTCGGGTCATCTACCGTTTCTCGCAGTCATCACGACTAACGCCACGCTAATTTCCGATAGCTTTCAGTCTCAACTGCGGTATTTCCCCGCCAAAACTTTGATTATCGGCGACGAAGCCCACAACTTAGGAGCCCCTCGCCTAGAAGCTAGTTTACCACGACATATAGGTTTACGTCTAGCACTTTCTGCTACCCCAGAACGTCATTTTGATGACCAGGGGACAAATGCTTTAATGGAGTATTTTGGTCCGGTTTTACAACCGGAACTTACGCTGGCTGAAGCTATCCGCCAAGGGGCGTTAGTTCATTATTTATACTATCCGATTTTGGTAGAATTAACGCCGGCTGAAACTCTGATTTATTCCCGCCTAACTACTCGCATTGGTTGGGCTTTAATGGACAATGAGAAGGAGTGGGAAACTAACGAAAATATCACGGCGCTATTGATGCAAAGGGCAAGAATAATTGGGGCTGCTAATAATAAGGTTAACGCCCTCAGACAGTTAATGAGTAATCGTTTACAGACCAGCCACACGCTATTCTATTGTGGGGATGGTATCACGGAAAAAGGCACTCGCTTTGACCGACAACTAGAAGCGATCGTCTTTTTATTGGGGTCAGAATTGGGCTATCGTGTTAATACCTATACCGCCGCTACTCCTATGGCAAAAAGGGAAGAATTGCGGCAACAATTTGAAGCGGGACAACTACAGGGTTTGGTAGCTATTCGCTGTCTTGATGAAGGGGTAGATATTCCAGCTATTCGTCATGCGGTAATTCTGGCAAGTAGCAGCAACCCCCGCCAATTTATTCAACGTCGAGGACGGGTTCTTAGACCTCATCCCGGAAAGGAAAGGGCGACGGTTTTTGATATGATTGTTTTACCGCCAGACTTGGGCAGAAATACGTTAGATGTTGAACGCAATTTGTTAAAAAAAGAGTTGATACGGTTTATGGAGTTTGCTGATATTGCAGACAATGCAGGAGAGGCTAGGGTGAAGTTATTACAACTACAAAAACGCTATGGTTTATTGGATTTATAAATCATCCATCATTATCTCTCCCTCACCCACGGCGGTTTTCGGGGCTGGTTTCGGGGGCGGGTTTAACGGGGTGGGTTTCGGGGGGGTTTTCCGGGCGGTTTCGGGGCGGTTTTCCGGGCGGGTTTAACGGGGTGGGTTTCGGGGGGGTTTTCCGGGCGGTTTTCCGGGGGGGGTTTCGGGGCGGGTTTCCGGGGGGGTCCGGGGCGGGTCCGGGGGGGTCCGGGGCGGGTTTATAAGTTGACTGGTGCTAAGTCGAATTGACTGAGGAACCCGCCCCTACATTATCCCTCCTTGTCGTCTCAGAGTTGACGTGATTATAGGGGTTGTGGTAGGATAAAATTTATTTTTGTTAGATAGTCGATTTTTCGCCCTATTAAAAAACCATCGATAACTCACGTTTGGAATAGTCTATGTCTTACCAATATTCAGAGGGTTTAATTCACGCGATTTCTAATGTGTTTTCTGAGGCAAAATCTACCTATGGAGAAAACGCTAATCAGACATTATTTCATGACCCGATTACAGATGCACCCCCGGAAGTTAGGGAAATTATCGAAAGGGTTTTGCAGGCGGAAAGAGATAAACTATATATGAAAAGTCCCTTGAACATTAATGATGATGTTCTCAAGATTATTAAAGAGGTCATACAATGAATTTACTCTCGATTCAGTTGTGTAACTTTCGGCAATTTTACGGAAAAAGCCCGATTATATATTTAGCAAAAGGGGAACGAAATACTACGGTAATTTATGGGAATAATGGTGCGGGTAAGACGACGATACTTAATGCCTTTAGCTGGGTTTTATATAATAAATTTAGTGCGGCATTTGCGGTGTCGGAACAATTGGTTAATAAGCGATCGCTGACGGAAGCTGAACCGGGGAAAGCTGTAGGTTGCTGGGTGGAAATTGTCTTTGAACATGACCATAAACGCTATCAGGTTAAACGGGTTTGTCGCGCCTATAAGCAACATGGAGAAATCGAACATTCCGACAGCGAATTATATATGCAGGTGGCGGGAGATGATGGGCGCTGGACTTTGCCGCCGCAGCCACCAGAAGAGATTATTAATCGCATTTTACCGATGAGTTTACATCAGTATTTCTTTTTTGATGGAGAACGCATAGAACAAATTGTTAGGGATGATAGAAAAGCGGAAATTGCGGAAGCTACTAAAGAGTTATTGGGGGTGGAGGTATTAAATAGGGGTATTAAACATTTAAAGGAAGCGAGAAAGTCTTTGGAAAAGGATTTATTGATTATTGGTAATCCTGAGACAAAAAAGTTTTTAAACGACAAAAAAAAGCGGGAAGATGAAATCAATACTTTGTCGAACAGACAGAAGGAAATCGAAACGGAATTAGCACATCATGAACAGTTAAAACGCACGCTAAATTCCCATTTATTGGATTTAAGCGGGGCGGCGGAGTTGCAACAATTGCGAAGTGAGTTAGAAAGCCAAATTATTTCAATCAGAGATAATTTAAAAAAGTCTAAAAAAACGATTAATAAACTGTTGTCAACTAGGGCTTATCCGGTTTTATTGTCAGATACGATCGCCGATTTTCGTCACCTGTTTTCAGGAATGCGAGAAAGGGGGGAGTTAATGACAGGAATTACTAAGCAGTTTGTGAATGAGTTGATTAACCGCCAGCAGTGCATTTGTGGAACTCCTATAACAGAAGGAAGTTCGGAATGCGATCGCCTAAAAAGTTGGTTAAATAAAGCCGGAATGGCAGATATTGAAGAAACCGCTATCCGTATGTCTACCCAAGTCGATGATGTAGATCGCCAACTAGGAGAATTTTGGCAAGAAATTGACCAGCATCAAATATCTATCAGCACAAATAGGGCGGAATTATCCAAAATCGAAACCCGGCTAGATGATATTAAGCAAAAGCTACGCCATTTCCCAGATGAGGATATTCAACAACTGCAAAAACGCCTAGATGAAATCGAAAGCCGCATTGGTGAACTTAACCGAGAAATGGGTTCCAATTATCAACAAATTGAGACTCTAACTCAAGAATGCGAGAAACTCTCGAAACAAATAGATCGCCAACAAATGAATGAGATTAAGCAGCTAACAGCCCAGCGACGCATTGCGGCGACGGAAGATGCGATCGCCAGATTATCCCAAGTCCTCGAACGTTTAGACCAGCAATTCCGCCAACAGTTAGAAAAGCGAGTCCAAAATATTTTTGCCAAAATTTCTTTTACCCCCTATCAACCGCAACTCAGCCCCAAATACGAACTTAAATTAGTGGAAAGAACCTCTGGAGAAGATGCACCAGTAGCCTCCTCCACCGGAGAAAATCAAATCCTCAGTTTATCCTTTATTGGTGGAATTATCGAAGGTGTTAGAGAATGGAGCCAAAAGAATACCCTCATGGGACCAGATAGCAGTACATTTCCCATTGTGATGGATTCCCCTTTTGGTAGTTTAGATGAAATTTACCGCCGCCAAATAGCCCGCATTATTCCAGAATTAGCTAACCAGCTAGTTGTATTAGTCACCAAAACCCAATGGCGGGGGGAAGTCGCAACGGAAATTAAGCCCAGAATTGGGCGAGAATATATCCTAGTTTACAACTCATCAAAACCCGATTGTGAGGAAGATATAATTAATTTACAAGGGGTTAATTATCCCCTAGTTAAACTCAGTCCCAATCAGTTTGAGTACACCGAAATCATCGAAGTAGAAGCGGAATTTTAAACCTGGGTAATCCTATAATCATATAATCATCCTACCATAAATTATAACATATCCTGAGTAAATGTGATAGTATGATGTGGTTGTCGCTACTATCTTAAACTATGACTCCAGAAGTTGCGATCGCTGAGATCAGTATCAAAGATAATCTTGAACAATTTCTGCTGGTCTTGCTGATTTCCCTAAGTGTGGCCACCATGTCTCGTTTATTCCCTTGGCTGCGGAAAATTCCCTTTACCCTATTATTGGTAATTGTCGGATTATTTTTAGCCTTTGAAGACATCCATCTAATCCAATTATCACCAGAACTAATCCTAGAAATTTTCCTACCTCCGTTACTCTTTGAAGCCGCCTGGAATCTGAATTGGCGAGACCTAAAACGAGATTTATTCCCAGTATTTTTATATGCAACTATTGGGGTAGTTATTTGTGTAGTAGGGATAGCTATTGGCTTACATTTAGCCGTAGGAATGCCGATAGCGATCGCCCTGTTAGTAGGTGCAAGTTTATCAGCAACCGATCCCATCTCAGTAGTCGCCCTAATGAAAGAATTAGGAGCGCCTAAACGTCTGCGAGTCTTAATGGAAGGGGAAAGCCTCTTTAATGATGGCATAGCTGTTGTAGCCTTCATCATCTTAGTCGGTTTTCCTATGGGAAACATCGAAATATCCCCGGCTGCGATCGTTTTAAAACTCTTATCATTCACAGGAATTGCCGTAGTTATTGCTGGGATAATTGGGTTTGGAATATCCTATCTAACTCAGCGTTTTGACTCTCCCCTAGTAGAACAATCCCTCACCCTCCTAGCCGCCTATGGAACCTATGTAGTCACCGAAGACTTAGGCGGATCTGGAGTTATTGGCGTAGTAGTAGTAGGGTTAATTTTAGGAAATTTTGGTTCCCGAATTGGTATGAATCCCCGCAGCCGATTAATCGTCAGCGAGTTTTGGGAATTTATAGCATTTTTGGTAAACTCAATCGTCTTCTTATTAATTGGCGCTCAAATTGAATTTGGGAGTTTAGCAACCAACATCAAACCCATTGCGGTTTCCGTCCTAGCGATGGTGCTAACCAGAGCAATATCCACATTTACTTTAACGGCGATCAGTAACAGATTAGCCAAATCAGAAATAGACCTACAAAATCAAACTATGTTGTGGTGGGGAGGCTTACGAGGTTCTGTTTCCATCGCCCTAGTCTTGAGTGTCCCAGTGGCTATACCTGAACGGGAAAATCTGATCGCGACAGTCTTCGGGGTGGTTTTATTTAGTTTATTATTTCAGGGTTTAACGACCCAGCCTCTGTTGCAATGGTTAGGACTGCTTGATGAGCAACCTTTGCGGGAAGAATATCTGGAATTAGTAGCCCGTCGTGTAGCCCTCAATCGAGTACAAAACCACCTCTCCCAATCAATTGTTAAGCAGGAATTAGACCCTGATGCTTATCAACATCAAGCCGAATTAGTCAAATCTCAGTTAGAAGCTATCACCACCAAAACTCAGCAGCTACTCTCACAAGACCCCAAACTGCAAGGGTTGACCATAGAATTACTTCGGGAAGAATTAGTTGATATTGAGGCTGAAACCTATGCGGAATTTGTCAGATCCGGCCGTCTGAATACTCAACTCTCAACTCTTTTGTCAGAAGTTATGGAAGAAAAAGACCCAGAAACCGCATAAACAGACAGGAGTCTGGCGCAGTTATTCCCATAACAACAAAAGACTCCTTCCCCCCCTGCTAACAGTGCTGGCGGTTGCTATACCATGACAATTGGGTTGGGAAGCTAAACTCAGATACTATAGCTAGTGACTATGTTCCAATTTATCAATCACCAATGAATGTAATACCCGCCATAGACCTATTAGAAGGGCGCTGCGTCCGCTTGTATCAGGGAGACTACACCCAAGCTGAGACTTTTAATGAAGATCCTGTGGCTGTCGCTGAGGAATGGGTGTCCCAGGGCGCTACTCGTCTGCATTTAGTTGATCTTGATGGGGCGAAAACTGGACAACCTACTAACCACGCGGCTATTGGGGCGATCGCCAAAGCTGTCAATGTCCCGATTCAAGTCGGCGGCGGGTTGCGTAGTCGTGATACTGTCGCCGCCCTATTTGATTTGGGGGTAGAAAGGGCAATTTTGGGGACGGTAGCGGTGGAAAATCCCCAATTGGTAGCTGAGTTATGCGGTGAGTTTCCCGGACGAATTGCTGTGGGAATTGATGCCCGTGATGGTAAAGTGGCGACTAGGGGTTGGCTGGAAACTTCCGAGGTCAAAGCTACAGACCTGGCGCACCAAATGGCGCAGTTGGGGGTGGCTACGATTATTTACACTGATATTCACCGGGACGGGACTTTACAGGGTCCTAATAAAGCGGCATTGCGGGAAGTTGCGGAAATTGTCTCGATTCCTATTATTGCCTCTGGGGGTGTCAGTAGCATTACTGATTTATTAGGGTTATTGGGATTAGAACCTTTGGGGGTAACTGATGTCATTGTTGGCCGTGCTTTATATACTGGAGATGTGGTTTTAAAAGAGGCTATACAGGCGATCGGTCCTGGACGTATTCAGGATATACCCCCTGATTTTGGGAATTCAACTTTTGCCTAATTAACAGCAGAAACCGATAGATAGGGCGGGTTTATTCATCTTCTCGCTACCAAATCTAATTAACTGTGGAAACCGATAGATAGGGCGGGTTTATTCATCTTCTCGCTACCAAATCTAATTAACTGTGGAAACCGATAGATAGGGCGGGTTTATTCATCTTCTCGCTACCAAATCTAATTAACTGTGGAAACCGATAGATAGGGCGGGTTTATTCATCTTCTCGCTACCAAATCTAATTAAC
>NZ_JARPLC010000088.1:7183-11438 GCF_032350395.1 Limnospira sp. PMC 289.06 | reverse complement strand
TCGCTACCAAATCTAATTAACAGTAGAACCCGCCCCTACGCGATCGCACTGTCTCGGAGGGCGGGTTTATTCATCTTCTTGCTACCAAATCTAATTAACAGTAGAACCCGCCCCTACGCGATCGCACTGTCTCAGAGGGCGGGTTTATTCATCTTCTCGCTACCAAATCTAATTAACAGCAGAAACCGATAGATAGGGCGGGTTTATTCATCTTCTCGCTACCAAATCTAATTAACTGTGGAACCCGCCCCTACATTATTTCTGGGCTATTAATTATTCATTGTGAATAACACGATATAATAAAATTTGCTTGGAAATGCGAACCAATTGATAATTTCCCTGTTCTATTAAAATAGGATAATCTCCCGGTTGTAGTCCAATTCTGGCTAAATCCTTAGCGCGACTAACTACCAGGGCTGTGGGTGATTCTGAGGTGTTTTGCAGAACATTAAGGATATGCAAGAGGGGTTCACCTTCCGCCCTAAAAAAGTCGTTGATTCTAAAAAAATGGACGGGCTGCTGAGAATAGAATACTACGGTAGGTTTAGCAAATCCAATCATCCATAACTCTTCCTGGGGCTGCTGGAAAGTCGCCAAGTTTTGGGCAATATTTTTTAGAGGGATTTGTCGGTATTCATCGACCAAGAATAAGCCGGGTATAAACACCATATTAAAGAATAAAATAAAGCCGATGAGGTTGGCTGTAAGAATTAGTCGCCACTGATGACGATCGCCTATTAACCAAGCTATTAAAACAGCGGTAGCTGTCCAGATTATACCACCTTTTATGGGTAAGCCAGAGTTATTAACTACTGATGCTAAATCTTCAACGGCTGGGTCGGGTCCGATAAATTGGGGGCTGTAAATAATGGCGATCGCTAAAACGACTAAAAACAGGATATTAACTAATACTGTATTGAAAAACCAGCGATTTTTACGATTAATATAACTGCTATTTTTGCCGAATTCTTCTCCCCAAAAAATGCCGATTAAAATTGCCGCCGCAGGCATTAAAGGCAGCACATAACTAGGAAGTTTAGTAACGGCGATAGTAAAGAATACAAAAATACAGGCAAACCACACCCAAGCAAATAAACCCAATTGCTGATTTCTGGGTTGATTAATCCATTGATTACGTCGCCAAAATTCCAGCCTATATATGGCTATGGGCAAATAAATAGACCATGGTAAAAACCCGATTAAAACCACGACAAAATAGAAATACCACGGCGCACTATGACCATTTACAACACTGGTAAATCTTTGGACATTATGATACCCAAAAAACGAATCTATATAGTCTTGACCATTTTCAATAATTACCAAAATATACCAAGGGACGGTAATTAATCCGAAAATAATCCCACCCCAAATCACTCCCATTTCTGGCAAAACTGACCACAGGCGATTTAAATAAGCCAGAAAAACCACCACAATTAATCCGGGGATAACAATACCGACAGGACCTTTAGCTAATACGGCTAATCCTGTGAAAATATAGAATCCTAAATACCATCTATTCGGAAATTGCCAGTGACAACAATTTTTGAGTTTATCTACGAAGTTAATAGCCGGATTATTATCCGATTCTTTGGTAGTGGCATATCCCCAAAAAAAGCTAAATAGACTCAAGCCCATACAGCCACTTAATAACATATCAGAAACCCCCTGCCGCGCCCAGATGAGAGTTTGTAAATTCAAAGCCACTAAGGCAGTAGCTATCCAAGCAGAAGGCTGAATCTCAGCAAATTTGAGATATTTATGGGTAGTCGATCCGAATTTTTTTAGAGTCAAAAAACAGCCAACCATTAAAGCGATCGCCGATAGAGCAGAAGGCCATCTTACCGCCCACTCATTCACCCCAAAAATATAATAACCCAGGGCAATTAACCAATAAATTAAAGGAGGTTTATCAAAGCGAGTTTCCTGATTAAAATAGGGAGTAATCCAATTACCGGAGATTTTCATATGACGGGCGGCTTCAGCAAATAAAGGCTCTGTTTCATCTACTAAACCCACACTACCAAGATGCCACAGAAAAGCCATAATGGCGATCGCCACTAACCCAGCCATAGATAAAATCCACGCCGACCCAGGATGACGACCCCACCTCATAAAAGTTTCCCCAATATTTCCAGTTAACTTCAACCCGTCCAACTCCCAGAATCTGATCTACAACCCCTTAATTTAACAGCCTAACTCAGAAATCGGTGTACTCTGTGGAAAATGTACAATTTTGATCAACATTTCACACCGAGGACGAATGAGAAAAGCCCTATTTCCGCCCTATTCTTTACCGGTAATCATTTTCCTAACTAGCTTAGTCCTATTTTTTTGTAGCAGTTGGCGACACGCCATATTTCAATCCAACGCCTTCGATTTAGGAATTTTCGATAATGGCATTTATCTAATTAGCCAAGGCGAGAAACCCTTTGTCACCTTTCGGGGTATCCACATACTCGGCGACCATGCCGCTTGGATTTTATACCCCATAGCGCTCCTTTACAAGCTATATCCCGATGTACACTGGCTGTTTGCAGTCCAAGCCATAGCCCTATCAGTCGGGGCGATACCAACCCAATGGCTGGCTTTACAGGCGGGTTTAAAGCCAACCCAAGCTAACTTAATGGCGATAGTTTATTTGCTATATCCCCTGATTTTCAACGTCAACTTATTCGACTTTCACCCAGAAGTTATCGCGCTTCCTCTGTTATTGGTCGCCGTTTATCAAGCCAGGGCGAAACAAGTCCTGTGGTTTTCCCTAATAGTCCTGGTAATTTTGGGCTGTAAAGCGGTCCTGTCCCTAACGGTGGCGGCTATGGGAGTTTGGTTATTCCTATTTGAAAACCGGCGTAGATGTGGTGCGATCGCCATAATTTTAGGGCTGACATGGTTTATAATCGCCACAGGTATGATTATCCCCCACTTCAGCGGCGGTCAACCCGAAGCCGTCGCGCGATATGGGGAATTGGGTAACTCAGTCACAGAAATCGCCAAAAACCTCTTCTTAAAACCCCGACTGGTGGCGCGACAACTCTTCACATTAGCCAACTTAGAATATCTCCTGCTATTGATACTTCCCCTGCTGTGGGGACTCTCACCCCGCCATTTAACCCCCATCATCGGCGCATTACCAATTTTAGCCCTTAACCTCCTTAGCAGTAGCCTCCAACAAAAAAACCTCACCCAGCATTATTCTCTCCCCATACTGCCATTTTTGCTACTGGCCGTAATTTCTGCCCTACGGGGTAACTCCTATTGGCTACGCCACCCCCGCCATATTATGTTATGGTCTCTAGTGGCTTTCTTGGCTTTAGCTAAATACGGTTATTTTTGGTCGCGATATCTCCAACATTTTGACACCGTTGCAGCCTCCAGAGAAGCTGTCGCCCTCGTTAACAGTCCCGGAAGCGTTTTAACTGCGGACCATATCGCCCCCCACCTTACCCACCGCCAGATTTTGATGTTGGCTACTCAGGGGGCGGAAAGTTTGGACCTCACCCAGTTTGAGTGGGTCCTACTCAATTCTACTTACCCAGGTTGGAATAGTTCACAGGAACTTGTGGAGGGTCTCATCGTCAAGGTTCAAAATATCCCAGAGTTTCAATTGGGATATAGCCGCGACGGGGTATTTTTATTTCACCGGGACACCTCCCCGAAAAATTAAGATTTTCTCAACCGGAATTTGAATTTTCCGGAGTGATGATAAGCAGGTTAGTATCAAATTCATTAATAACCTATGTCTAGCACTGATTTGACCCCACCTGTTCACAATTATGAGGACATTGCTATTTCCCCGACTCTTCTACCCACAGAAGAAACTACAACGGGGGCTCTGGCTTCTCCCTCCCTGAAGAAGCATCCTCAATTGGTCTCAACTCGGATGATAGAGTATCTGGGCCATGCCTTTTTTATTGTGATGGCTTTGATTGTCATAGACTGTCTACAATACAGGCAACCTATATCAACTGAAATAGGAGTAACTCCACATTTACAAGATTTGCAAATTATCAGACGACTGAAAAATAGATTATTGTAATCTCAAATACACCCCAAAGATTAGGGTCATAATACATCATTTGATACAGCCGAGAAATCGCACTAAACATTACCCTCGCCCTAAATCATTCTCCCCCCCCTCTCCCCTGAGGGCGGGTTTTTTCATCTTCTGGTTGGGAGACGAGGAAGCAGCAGAACCTATGAGGGCGGGTTTTTTCATCTTCTGGTTGGGAGACGAGGAAGCAGCAGAACCTAT
>NZ_JARPLC010000088.1:0-7174 GCF_032350395.1 Limnospira sp. PMC 289.06 | reverse complement strand
GAGGGCGGGTTTTTTCATCTTCTGGTTGGGAGACGAGGAAGCAGCAGAACCCTAGAGAGAGGGCGGGTTTTTTCATCTTCTGGTTGGGAGACGAGGAAGCAGCAGAACCCTAGAGAGAGGGCGGGTTTTTTCATCTTCTGGTTGGGAGGCGAGGAAGCAGCAGAACCCGCCCCTACAATTATTAATTATTCATCAACATTAGACTGATATAATTTAAGGAGGATTTCCTGATGATATTCTCGGGTAATTGGATAAAAGTAGGTAAGGATAATTCCCACGATAGATAATATCATAGGCAGAGGTCCGATCGCCAATCTAATTGCCAATAATACTGATTCCGGTTGAGTTGGTGTAGGTTGACCGGCTACGGATTCAATAAAACCTGCCCAATCTAAAGTTTGACCTACCATAAAAATCCCTAAAGCCAAACCAATTTTTTGCAGGAGAACCATAAAAGAATAGAAAATTCCCTCCCGTCGCTGTCCGGTTTTGAGTTCATCATAATCAATAACATCGGTAATCATAGACCAGGGAATCAGATAAGCGGTAGATACTCCTAAACCGGCAATAAAACAGAGAAAATACATCAAAAATAACTGTCCTGGCTGTAGAAAGAATAAAGATAATTGAGCAATTATCCAAAATCCCATGCCGCTGATATATACAATCCTTCTGCCGTATTTTTCGCTGATTTTACTCCACATAAATAAGGTCAATAAAGCTGTGCCCTGGACGACGATCGCTACTTGAGTAAAAGCCACTTCGGGAAGTTCCATACAATACACGACAAAATATTGGAGAATTGCTGCAGTCAGTTGTACCGCCAACCAAGAACATAAATAAATCCCAATTACAAACAAAAAAGGACGGGTACTAAAAGCAATTTTCACCTGTTCGGAGAGGGGTAAAGATGTGGGTGCATCAACTTCTCCGGTGGCGGCTTGTACCTGGGCGACGCGATCGCGAGTTCCCCAAACACATAAAAAGATGGGTGGGACTGCCATAATACTACAGACCAAACCCAAAACCATATATCTGGTAGCTAGGTCTTCAATAGCAGCAAAAATAATAAAAGCTAGAACTAGGGACAAGATGCTACCACCAATGGAAAAAGAGAAGCGAAACCCATTGAGGGTAGTACGTTCGTTGTAGTCGCGAGTTAATTCAGGGGTGAGGGTAGCATAAGGAAGATTAACGGCTGTGTAAGCGGTATGAAAACCGATCGCAATAATTACATAATACCAAAATAGAGTCTGGGTATTGGTACTAGGTACGATCCACATTAAAAAGAAAAATATGCCAAAGGGAACTGCGGCAAAAATCATCCAGGGATAGCGCCGCCCCCAGGGATGCTTAGTGCGATCGCTTAAAACCCCGATAATTGGGTCATTAACGGCATCCCAAATTTTACCGACCATGGGTACACTCGCCGCCAGTCCGGCTGGTAGTCCGGCGACAGTGGTTAGAAAAAACAACAGGAAAAAAGCGAAAATATTAGCAGTCATGGCTGTTCCCAGGTCTCCCACCCCAAAAGCTAATTTGGTGGAAAAGTTCATTTTGGGAATAGTAGGACTAGCAGAAGATGACTCAAAGGGGGAAGAATGACTCATAAATTTTAGTCCCAAGAGGTTCCAGGATAGACAAAGGATCGCGATATCCTAAAAACATAACTGATCTGTTTGCAGTAATCCAATGAGGAGTCAATTATGGCCAGCTTAGGCGATCGCTTTAAGAAAATGATGGGTAAGACCCGCTTTGTAGTCTGTCGGCTATTCCTACACCTAGGCGGCGCTGAGGTTGCGCCATTACTAGGTGTTCTTAACCAAGTCACCCGCGAAGCGATAGACCATGATGGAGATCTGGAAATCATGGGGTCGGGACTTGTCGAAGTCTGTCAAAGCCTTCTCCAGTACAATAGTTATTGGCAGTCCGCTGGTAATGAAGGAGATGTGATCTGGGATGAAGAAGAAGCCGGGGACTATGTGAATGAGTTATTCACGGACTCTGCTCAAAGGTATCTCAGTCAACCGGACTTGAACCAAGAAGAAATCGCTCCAGATGAACCGCTGTCCCTACCTATCACCTATAACTTGGTTGTAATAGTTACAATAGGTTGTGAGGGGGAAGTTCCTGACCTCGAAACTGACCTAGCCAATTTTGAAGCCATGGAAGCTGGACTAAAAAGCATCATCAACCTCCACTACCAAGGGAGTTTACGCGCGATCCAAATTCATTTTTCCCCGGCGCGGTTGGGTGATGTACTCACGGAAGACCAGCTTTTACAAAACTTTCCCGAACTCGTACCCCTATAAAGGGTGCAGAGAAATTTCCTAAGTTAACTTTAGCTAAAATTATGTTACCCAAAAAAGTAATCACGGTTTTAATGGTATTTGCACTCTGTTGGACAACTGTGGCTTGTGGGTCTTCCTCGCAGACGACCACTCAACAAACGGTCCGCAGTTCAGCATCAGCGGCTAACCGACTGGCTGATGGCAAATATCCGGTTCAACAAGCGCAATATGATGATGGTACTGGAGAGTATCGCTTAATGCTGCTCAACGCCAGACCGCCAGTATTTCAGACCTCTGAGTTGCAAATGGCGCGTTTGACGGATGAACAAATTAAGGCTGGTGAAAAAAGTCATCTGTTGATCGAAAATAATCAGCCAGTTTTTTACCTGACGGAAGATTTCCAGATTGAATATGTCCACAATGTGACTGAAACGCGCACTGATCCTCAAACTGGTCAGACTCAAACTGTGGTGGTGCGCCGAGAGTCTAATTTCTGGACTCCTTTTGCGGCTTCGTTTGTGGGTAGTGCGATCGCCACTAGCCTATTTTCCCCCCGCTACTATGTTCCTCCCGCCTATCAATCGGGTAGTTCATTAGTTGGCTATGGCGGTTCTGGTAACAGCTATAACCAGGCGGTGAGTCAATATCGCACGAGGTACAATGAACCTCCCGCCGCTGTTAGAAATCGGCAAACTTTCCGCACCACTGGAACGGCTCGCAGTTCTTCCCCTGGTTCTACTACTGGCCAAACTAACCCCAATGTTAATCGCTCAACGGGTTCTGGCGCGGGAACTAGCAATCTGCGTCAGTCTCAGCAGGCTCGTCCTCAAAGACAACGTACACCTAGTTTTGGTAGTGGTAGTAGAAGCCCCAGCCGTTCCGGTTCCTCTGGAAGACGGCGACGTTAATTGACATGATCTGAGCTAGGGGGTGGGTTCGACAGCTCCTCTCCCTGTTCAAGTATTTTGCCCAGGGGACACCCCTGGCGGCTTACTGTTTAAAAACTTATTATTGTTTGATAAGAATATGGCTTATGATCTGAGATAGCAAAGTGCGCGGAAAAGCGGAAAATAGGTGAGAGGGTTACAACTGATGATTGTTACCTCTTACCTATTCAAGGGTTGCATCAGATGTTAAACGCGCCCTTAAAGCCTTAGTCTGATTGAGTAGAGAGGTGCAGTGAAAATGACCCCAGAACCATCTGTACAATCTGAGTTGACAGGTAAACATCTAAACACCATTAATGAATGCCAACAACTTCAAGAATTAATGGCCGGGATGTCTGGGGTTTTTTATCAATATATATTGGCGGCTGATGGCAGCGAAAAATATACTTATATTATTGGCAATTTCCTAGATGTTTATGGGGTAGAATTAGATGATTTTACCATCGATTCTGACCATATTTTTGGCTTAAAAAAAAAGGGCGATCGCCAAAATTTTTATAAATCTATTTATGATTGTGCAGCCCATTTAAAATCTTGGTCTAGGCAGTGGCAATATACTACACCAAATGGTGAAGTTAAATGGCTATATTCCAGTGCTAAACCGGAGAGACAACCTAATCACGATCTGGTCTTGAATGGCTTTATTTTTGATACGGAAATGCCTGGGGACTATCACGGTTTAAATAAACCTACCAAATTACCAGCTATTATTACCTCGAAATTTACTCATCTTTGGAATTTTAGACAGTACAGGTTACTGGCTTCTCTGCAAAAACGTTTAGCTGAATGGTGGCATCATAGAAATCAAATCGATCGCCTATTTAACCATACTGTTGATCTGGTAGTAATTCTGAATCTGGACGGTAACTTTAAATTTCTCAATTCCGCCTGGACAATTAGCTTGGGTTATGATTTTAATGAACTGATAAATAGTTCTTTTATGAGTTTGGTATATCAGTCAGACCAAACCATAACTTTTTATGAATTTAATGCTATCCATTATGGCAAAAATCGTCAGTTTGAAAATAGACTTTTATCTAAAGATGGGTCCTATAAATGGTGGTCTTGGACTTTTGTGCCGGTGTTTGAGTCGGGAGCTATTTATGGAGTGGGTCGAGATATTACAGAACCAAAGGCGATCGCTGATAATTTCAAGGCTGTTGAAGATAAGTTACGAAGGATTATCGATTTTACCTATGATTGGGAATATTGGATTAATCCTCAACAGGAAATTGTATATATTTCTCCCTCCTGTGAACGCATAACTGGCTACTCGGTCAAGGAGTTTATGCAAGACCCTAGCCTATTGGCAAAAATTATTCATCCTGAAGATCGCGATCGCATAATTCCTTATTTATATGAAAATGTCTGCGATCGTAATAACCAGGAAATAGATTTTCGTATTATTACCCGCGATCAACAAGTGCGTTGGATTGGTCATAACTATCAGCCTATCTATGACGCAGCCGGACAGTATCAGGGAAAACGGGTTAGTAACCGAGATATTACTCAACGTAAACAGAAAGAAACTGAAGCCTTGCGAGTAGCTGAAAACCTGGAAATGGCCCAGCGGATTGCTCATGTAGGTAATTGGGAATATGATGTTGTTACTCAAAAAATTACTTGTTCTGATGAACTTTTGCAGATTTTAGGTTGGGTCAAGGAGCAAGATTTTTTAACCTTTGAGGAATTACGAAAACTCATTCATCCTGACGATCGCGATAATTGGTTAAACCAAGTTGAGAGAGCTTTAGCTACTGGGAAATCTTACGAAATTGACCACCGCATTGTTAGACCTAATGGCGAAATTCGTTATATTCAAGGTCGCGGGGAGGTAGTTCGTAACCAAGTCGGACAGGTACTCCGCTTATTTGAAATTACTATGGATATTACCGATCGCAAACAGTCTGAGCAAATTTTGCGCGATCGTGAGCAGTTCCTCTCTAGTATTTATGATGGAATTGAACAAGCAATTTTTGTCGTTGATGTTACCCAAGATGGAGACTTTCAGTTGGTGGGATGGAACCCCGCCTCCGAAAAAATTACTGGCATCAAATCTAGGGATATTATCGGTAAAAAACCCGAAGATATGTTTTTAGATGAATATGCTAAAGCTATCCGCTGTCACTATGAAACTTGTTGGCTGAAAAAGTCATCATTACAGTATGAGGAATATTTTAATTTTGGGCAAAATCAAATTTTCTCCCTCACGACTCTTAATCCTATTATAGATGATTCGGGAAGAGTTACCCGAATTATTGGCACAGCTTTTGATATTAGCAACCTGAAAGAAACCGAGGAAAATTTAAGGCTTTCGGAAGCACAACTGCGAGAACTAGCTGAAAGAGAAGCACTAGAAAATTGTCTGTCGAGTTTGATTCGCAACTCCCTAGATACAGATACTATTTTGGCAACAGCAGTGGCGGAAATTCGCCGTGTATTGGATATAGACCGCACCTATTTTGTCTGGTATAGAAGCGACTTAGATACCCCAGAATGGGAAGTTCGCAAAGAAGCCAAAATTGACTCTCTCACGAGTATTTCTGAAATTTACCCCGGCGATGCTTTGCGTCCAGTTAGTAAATATATCTTGGCGGGAGAAATGATGCGAATTGATGATATTGCTACCTGTCCGACTCCCACTATTCGCAATTTCTTTTTGGTGTTAGAATGCCGTTCTGTGTTGATTTTACCAATTCAGACACAACAAGATACTAAAGGAGCTTTGGTTCTAGCCCATTGTCAGGATATCCATTATTGGACTCATTCAGAAGTGGCGCTATTAGAGGCGATCGCTAATCAATTAGTCATTGCTCTGAACCAAGCAGAACTCTACGCCGCCACCCAGGAAGCCGCCAGAGTAGCACAAGCGCAAACTGAAACCCTAGAAGCTACATTAAACCAACTTCAACAAGCACAAGTTCAATTAGTGCAATCCGAAAAAATGTCTAGCCTAGGGCAAATGGTAGCAGGTTTGGCTCATGAAATCAACAACCCAGTCAGCTTTATTTACGGCAATATTACCCATGCTAAAGAATATACCAGAGATTTATTAGGACTAATTGAACTATATCAAAAGCATTGCCCCCAAGCACACCCGGAAATCACCGAAGAAATAGAAACTATTGATTTTCAATTTTTAATAGAAGATTGGCCGCGTCTATTTAAATCAATGACTTTGGGAGCAGATCGGATTCGAGATATTATTAAATCCCTGCGAACTTTTGCGAGGCTGGATGAATCGTAAGTTAAATATATTAACCTACATGAAAACCTCGACAGTACCTTGATGATTCTTGATAATCGTCTGAAAGAAAAACCATTACATCCCGCGATTCAAGTCCATAAACAATATGGAGATATTCCCCAGATTGAATGTTGTGCTGGACAGCTTAATCAGGTGTTTCTCAACCTAATCAATAATGCTATTGATGCTATTTGCGATCGCTACAAAAAACAGACCCTGGAACAAATTATCAACGAGCCAGGTATGATTTGGATCAGCATCATGCTAACCGAGCAAAAAACCGTCCAAATTCGCATTGCTGATAACGGTATTGGTATCAGTCCGGAAATCATCTCCAAAGTCTTTGACCCTTTCTACACCACCAAACCCGTGGGTTCAGGAACAGGTTTAGGACTATCCACCAGCTATCAAATTATCGTCGAAAAACACGGAGGAACCCTGCGTTGTGTTTCCCAAGAGTCTGTGGGAAGCGAGTTTGTTATTGAAATACCCCTAAAACTTCCCCAAAACTCTTCCTCAACTTCATGATCACTCCGACTTTGTAGGTTGGGTGAAACCAAGTGTAACCCAACTAAAGACTTGGTAGAGACTTGGTAGGTTGGGTGAAACCAAGTGTAACCCAACCAGAGACTTTGTAGGTTGGGTGAAACCAAGTGTAACCCAACCAGAGACTTTGTAGGTTGGGTGAA
>NZ_JARPLC010000087.1:16670-21619 GCF_032350395.1 Limnospira sp. PMC 289.06 | reverse complement strand
CAGGCAGCTATTTCGGGTATCTCATCCCTATTTCATGCCTGAACGTCTCGCACCCCATTGTCTGTTATACAAGAGTCAGCACCCATTCCCAAAAGGATGACCTCATTAGACAGGCTGAATTTCTACGCAGCGCATACCCAACAGCATAAATTCTTACAGAAGTTGGCAGTGGACTCAATTTTAAATGGCGAAAATTCCTCGCTATATTGGAACGAATATACGAAGGAAATATCGGCACACTTGTCATCGCTCACGCCGATAGGCTTGTCCGTTTCGGATTTCCACTCATTGAATGGTTATGTGCAGAAAGTGGATGTGAATTCGTGGTTCTCAGGAAAAAGAGTCTCTCTCCAGAACAAGAACTCGTTAGCGATATCTTGTCCATCCTCCACTGTTTCTCTGCTCGGATTTACGGACTACGAAAGTACGAAAAACCAGCCCGTAAAGAACTTCAAAAAGAAACCCCGTCATCAGACAAGCAAGATGACTCCGAACAGATTGAGGAAGGTGAGATTGTATCCTTGTGAAGAATTACACGCTGTTTGGAAACGTTGGTTAGCTGCTTATCGGTGGATTTATAACTATACCATTGCCACTTGGAAACATGGCTATCAATGGAGCTGTTTTGACTGCCAAAAGTTAGTCATAAATAGTGACAAACCGGAATGGGTAAAATCTTTACCAGTACATCAATTACAGGAAGCAGTAGCCGATGCTTTCGATGCTTTTAAACAAGCTAATGCGGCTGGGGTTCAAGTCAAATTCAAGTCCTGCAGAGCACCATCTCAAATCATTAAATTCAAGGTGAATAACTTTAGGAATGGAACTTGGTATACCCGTTTAACTAAAGGTTTAACCTTTACTTCACCTCAAGCTATACCTAAGAATTGCCCTTATGGAACACAACTAAAGTATGCCAGGGGTAAATGGTATGGTTGTTTTCCAGAGTATCAAGAGCCGGAAACAACAGAGCAAAAGAGGGTTATAGCTTTAGACCCTGGTGTGCGCTCCTTTTTAGTGGGTTATGATGGTGAATCGATTACTGAGTTTGCTACCAATGATATTGGCAAAATTAATCGCCTTTGTTACCATTTAGACGTTTTAATGAGCCGGATTAGTCAATGTAAAATTAAACGAAAACGATATCAAATGCGTAGAGCTTATCATCGAATGCGGGAGCGGATTCGTAACCTAGTCGATGATTTGCATAAGAAAGTCGCTCATTTCTTAGTTAATCACTATAAACTTATCTTTCTTCCTACTTTTAATTCTAGTAAAATGGTTTTCAAGTCTCGTAGAAATCTCAACTCTAAGTCAGTGAGAAACTTGTTAAATTGGAGTCACTAAAGATTTGCTAAACATCTCATGCAACAAGCAGAAAGAAAAGGTGTTTTAGTTGTACGCTGTAACGAAAGTTATACCTCTAAAACCTGCCACCATTGTGGTCAAATCCATGACAAACTAGGGGGAAGTAAGGTTTTTAAATGTCCTAATTGCGGCTATACAGCACCCCGTGATTGGGTAGGCGCACGAAACATTATGCTTCGTGCTTTGCAGGCTACTGCCGTTGTCTTCCAAGACAATGCGATACTTTTTCAATCTGTGTAAAGCTTTCATAATTTTTGTACAGGTTTGAACACGTTAAATGTAGCACAGCCATACGAAATTCCCAGTAATGAAAACGATGTATTTCTCGCCCGGTATGAACCCGATGGCAGCCAGGTATGGACAACCCGGTTAGCAAGCAATAGGTCGGAAATAGCCCATGCCCTCACCACCGGCCTTGATGGGTCCATTTATGTAGCTGGCTTTACTAACGGCGACCTAGGTGGGGAAATAAATAATGGTGGCACGGATGCCTTTATCAGCAAATACGAACCCGATGGGACTGTGACATGGACAAGGCTGTTAGGAACCAGTAATTGGGATGGTGCCAGAGCCCTCACCACTGGCTTTGATGGGTCTATTTATATGGCGGGTGAGACTTGGGGCGACCTGAATGGGGAAATTAATCAGAGTGGTGCTGATGGCTTTATTGCCAAATACGAACCCGATGGGACTCTGGTATGGACAAGGTTGTTGGGAAGCAATGGTTGGGGGGCAGCTAATGCCCTCAGCACCGGCCTTGATGGGTCTATTTATGTCGCTGGTCTAACCGAGGGCGACATCAACGAGGAAATTTTTAATCGTGGCGGGAATGCCTTAATCAGCAAATACGAACCGGAGGATGGGACTCTGGTATGGACAAGACAGTTGGGAACCCCTAATCCTGACGAAGCCAATGCCCTCACCACCGGCCTTGATGGGTCTATTTATATGGCGGGTTGGACTCAAGGCAACCTGGGTGGGGAAATGAATCGTGGTTACTCCGATGGGTTTATCGCCAAATACGAAACTGATGGCGCTTTGGCGTGGACAAGGCTGTTAGCCAGCAATGACTGGGACGGTGCAAATGCCCTCACCACGAGAATTGATGGGTCTATTTATATCGCGGGCTATACTCGAGGCAACCTAAATGGGGAAATCAATAATGGAGCGTCAGATGCGTTTATGAGTCGGGTGATAGTCGATGGGACTGTAGCGGAACCTGTACCGCCGCCGGAATTTATCGACCCATTGTTACCTCTCAACGGTGATTATATTCCCATAGCGGGCGACTTTAATGGTTCGGGAATCACAGATATTCTCTGGTATGCTCCCGGTCCTGACCCTGATTATATGTGGTACTTTCATGCAGATGGTAGTTATGGGAGTCGTTTGTTCATGATTAATGGTTATTATATTCCCATAGCGGGCGACTTTAACGGTTCGGGAATCACAGATATTCTCTGGTATGCTCCCGGTCCTGACCCTGATTTTATGTGGTACTTTAATCAAGATGGTAACTATGACGGTTTTCAGTTGACCGTTGATGGTCATTATGCTCCGGTTCCGGCAGATTTAGAAGTCTTCTAAGGGTTCCCGGTTCAGAATATCTCGATATTGTCGCCATGGGGGAAGATACTCGTCCATATAAGCCTGAAAACGGTGATTATGATAACGTTCTAAGAGATGTACTAACTCATGAACTACCACATATTCCAAGCACTCTATGGGGTTTTTGGCGAGTTCTAATTTAGCCAAATGCGGCGCTGAGTGATATTACAACTCCCCCATTTAGTCCGCATTTTCTTAATCCCCCAATCGGTCACATTTTCCCCGATAATGGGTTGCCATTTATTCAGCAATTGTGGTATAGTATCATGGACTTTTTGCCGATACCATTCGGCTAAAACTTGGGCGCGATTGTCCCGATAAGTTACGGGATTAACGAATAATTGCACTATCCGAGAATTGGGAATTTTAAGTTCATGTTTCCCTCGGCGTTCTATGAATTCTAAGCCGTAGCGTTTACCGAAGATATAATGAGTTTCGCCGGATACCATTTATCGCGGGGATTGACTGGGTTGGGCGGCGAATTTAGCCTGGTGTTTTTTAATCAAAGATAGGCGGGAGATAATCGCCAGTCGGATATTATCATCAGTGAAGTGAAGCGGCGCAGCTACCCGCACCCGACCCTCTGGGGGATAGACTCCAATATAGAGATTTTTAATCGATTTCCGAATCACTTGCACGGGAATTTGAGCAATGGTTATCTGGTAATCTGTGGGAGATTTACTGGTAGTCATGTTGCTGTTTAATTAACTCTAAAATGGTGTCAACGGGTAGGTCTACTTTAGCATCAACTAGGACGGCATTAAGGGCATTTTTTACCTCGATTTCTTGGAAATGGTTGCCAATCCAGTTGTCTTTTTTGGTGGTGATCACGACCTGATCAATCTTGAGGCATAAGGCTTCATTTTTGCCTAGTGGCGTGACATTGCTAAAATAGGGTATTGAATCAAGGAGAAGGAGGCAAGCCGCATGGGTAGTCGAAGACAAAATCAGGTCAAACTCGACCAAGAACAGCGGCAGCGACTCGAAGCCATCAGCAAGAACGGTTACGCCCCGGCGAAAAAAATTCTGCACGCCAAAGTGCTCTTGATGTCAGATGAGAGAGAAGGAGCTTCCCGCTACTAGACAGATAATGGCATTGCCGAGGCTCTGAATCTCCACCGCAACTCAGTTGGACGTATCCGAAAACGCTTCTTAGAGCATGGAGTTGAACCCGCCTTAAATCGCCAGGTCAGACGCACGCCACCGGTCAGGCCCAAAGTAGACAACCTCAACACTCACAGCATCACCTCTCTCTACAAAACCTTTCCGGCCCCCGAAGCTCACGCTCTCGCTCGCCGTCATGAGATCATTCACACGCCACGAACACGAAACGGCAGTTGGCTCAATGTAGCTGAGACTGAGTTATCGGTGTTGAGCCAACAGTGTTTGAAGCGACGTTTAGAAAGTGCCGAGAAGCTCGAACGCGAAGTAGTGGCGTGGCAGCAAGAGCGTAATGAGAAGCGAGCCCAAGTGAGTTGGCAATTTACGACCGAAGATGCACGAGTGACTCTGCGTCATCTTTACCCAAGGTTTGAGGAGGTCTCGTCCTCCTCAAACTAATGCACTATTTTAAGCGTGTCATGCCACTACAAGGTTATTTAATTAGATACCTGGTGCGTCAGTTTATCAGTTCTCCGGTTCTTATCGGTGTCGCCTGGTCTGACGCACCCTACAAGGTTATTTAATTAGATACCTGGTGCGTCAGTTTATCAGTTCTCCGGTTCTTATCGGTGTCGCCTGGTCTGACGCACCCTACAAGGTTATTTAATTAGATACCTGGTGCGTCAGTTTATCAGTTCTCCGGTTCTTATCGGTGTCGCCTGGTCTGACGCACCCTACAAGGTTATTTAATTAGATACCTGGTGCGTCAGTTTATCAGTTCTCCGGTTCTTATCGGTGTCGCCTGGTCTGACGCACCCTACAAGGTTATTTAATTAGATACCTGGTGCGTCAGTTTATCAGTTCTCCGGTTC
>NZ_JARPLC010000087.1:0-16661 GCF_032350395.1 Limnospira sp. PMC 289.06 | reverse complement strand
TTAATTAGATACCTGGTGCGTCAGTTTATCAGTTCTCCGGTTCTTATCGGTGTCGGCTGGTCTGACGCACCCTACAAGGTAAGGTTATTTAATTAGATACCTGGTGCGTCAGTTTATCAGTTCTCCGGTTCTTATCGGTGTCGGCTGGTCTGACGCACCCTACAAGGTAAGGTTATTTAATTAGATACCTGGTGCGTCAGTTTATCAGTTCTCCGGTTCTTATCGGTGTCGGCTGGTCTGACGCACCCTACTATATATTATTACCAAGGGCTACCAATAAGAGTAAACCCAGCCCAGTAAAAAGGATGAGATAAATCAACCGGATTTTGTCTAGCTAATTCTTGCGGAACCGGAGTAGATATATCACCGCGACGAGTGCTGATGTTAGTCTGACTCAGCAGGTAGCCATTTTCTAAGCGTACCTGACCATTCAACATAGCTAATTGAGACTGTCGCAGGGCTTCTGCTTTAATAGGAGTAGCAGTTAAAGCATTATAGAATGTCGTCATTAATCCCAAAGTTCCCGCATCACTAACATACCATAAACTCGCCATAGCCGACTTCACCCCAGCTTGAACAGCCAGCCCAGCAAATCCCAATTCCGCCTTTTCATCTCCCACAGCCGTAGTACAAGCACTTAATACCAATAATTCTACCGGAGGTTGATTTAGTCGCAACTCTCGCAGTTGATTTAACCATAACTTTTGGTCCCAAAACTGGATATAAGAACGGTCAGCACCTCCAGATACAAATTCTCCATGAGTTGCTAAGTGAATAATCTTATATTCCGCCTGTTCCCTTTGGGATTTCAGATTAGCTATGGTAAATTCTTCATTTAAAAAGGACGTACCTGGCCACATATTACCAACAATCAAATCTAATTCTAGGGGAACTGCTGGTAAAGGATCTAAATTAGAATTAGGAAACTCAGAAGCACCCATAGCCAAAACCCTAGCATTTTGCAGGTTCACATAACTGGTATCCGTGAGGCTGAGGCTAGGAATAAGACTGAGGCTATAGTGTTCTATTAAGAACTGTTCCCCGTCATATAATGCGGCTAGGGGGAGGGTACGCAAACCAGCATCCATTGAAAAAATTAGGATATCAATGCCATTTTTTTCTAACTCATCTTTGATGGGTTGAATTAACCAATTATATAGTTGTTGTCCTGATTCTTTATACTCAGTATCTTGGAAATTTTGGGGGGTGCGAATTTGATGGCTAAATTGTCGCGCTACTTGTAGGACTTCCTCACGATTAACCGCCACGCTTTTAAATACTGGTTCCCCATTGGGTAAAAGTAATCTTAATTCTAATTGTTCGGGTTGTATGGATACATAAATAATCGCGGGTTTGTAGTTGGTGATACGGACAATATCGCTGAGAGTTTGCCGGATACTTTGGTCATCGACGGTATTTTTATTGAGATTATTGCCGAAATAGTTGATAAATTCACGACCTCGGAATAAATCAATTTGCAGCACCGAGGAAACTAGGGGAGAACGAGCAATTTGGTCAGTAGGTACGGTGGTGGGTTCTACCTGAATTACTAGGTCTCCAGTCGGGTCTATGTCTGTGTTGGCTTCGGTGTGGGAATTAATTAGGGGTGAGTCGGAATCATGATTAGAATTACCGGAAATATTCGGCTCAGTTTCGGAGGCGTTAGAATTGCTGTTACTGTGGCTTAAATTTTCGGAGATACTAGAAACAGAAGATGGGGTGGTTTCTGCATCAGATAAATTTTCATTCTCTGTTGTAATGGTTTGATTAATGGGGGTTTGTTTAATAGAGTTTGGCTCAAAATTATTGCCGATAATTGTAGTATCTGCACCAGCGGTTAATTGACCATCAGTAATGGCTCCGGCGGTTCCATTTTGACTAGGATCACCAATAATTAGAGGGGTAGAAAAGGCTGGTAATCTAATGGTTCCGCTACCAGTTGAACCGATAGTAGAGATACTGGCTTCTACACCATTAATGGCTTCAAAGGTATCTGTAACTCGGAAAAATCGAGAGGTGTCAATTACTAGGGAACCTCCCCGCAATTCGGCTTCTGTATTAATTAGGGAGACTTCAATATCATTCTCGCTAGTTAGCCGGACGGAACCAGCATTTCCCTGGGAGGAATTAGTGTTAATAGCACCTAGAAAAATCTGGTCTGGTGCTTGTACTACTATAGACCCGCCGGCGGTGGAACCGGAGGCATTAAGGTTGCCGCTTCGCACTCCGCCTTGGCTGCTAGTGATGGTAATATTTGCGCCTGTTCCTGGGTCGGTAGCGGTGCTGATATCACCTGTGGTAATATTTCCGAAAGCGGTGATATTAATGCTACTATTGAGGCTGTCAGGGGATACTACTTGCAGATTTCCGGTGGTAATGGTTCCGCGATCGCTATTTAAACTCATACCACGTCCGGCGGTGATATTTCCGGTTTGGATATCATCCTGACCTATGAGGCTTAAAAAAGTACCATCCCCAAAAATATTGCCATCAACTGTAATTTGTCCCCGCTGACTGCTGAGGTCAATTGTTCGGAAAGCCAGACTATCTAAACTTGCATTAGAACGAATTTCTCCGGTTTGAATATTCCCTTGAGAAAGTACATTAATATTACCTCCCGACTGCAAAGACCCGGTAATAACCTCACCTCTAGCACTATTAATGTCTATATTTAAGCCACTGGTATTAATATCACGAACACGGATATCACTATCAGCTTTTAAGGAGATGGAAGCATCACCAGTTGCGGTAATATTTCCCGCTGCTATAATTTTCCCTAAATCACCAGGAGATTGTAATAAGACGGGACTGGTAAAGGTGATATCTTGGGCGATTTCTATGATACTATTTCCATCAATACTACCAATAATAATCCTTTCAAAACCCGGTGCTAAAGCCTCTATATCTGATAACTGGATATCTAAACCATTGGTATTTTCATCACTTCCCAGGGTCATAATTTGCCCAGAATTACTAGGTTCTAATCGTAAATAACCGCTACCACGAACCGAATTAGATCCCCCCACTAGATTAATTTCGGAACCTCGCAATAAAATATTGCCTTGGTTAGACCCATTGGGGAGGGTGTGAATCCCCTCTATTTGGACGATATCCGATTGACTAACTACGCGAATATCTCCGCCTTCTGTCATGAGATTTCCGAGAATAATCTCATTTTCCGCCTGTAAGGTTAAGCTAGAATTCCCTACACCTCTAATGGTGGGTAAACTTTCATCACCAGTGGCGATAATTCTACCTTGAGGCGATCGCATCATCACCGGGTCTTGAAACCTGAGATCTCCCTCAATATAAATAGTCCCCTGAGAATCGGATTTACCAATAATAATCTCGGAGAAGCCTCTAGTAATTTGTGACAATTCCAAGCTGTTAAAATTCAGAGATAAACCCTCTCCAATTCCCGAAGAGTTAGAAGACCGTCTCGAATTTGCACCCAACCTAATATCTTGGGTTGGTGAAGCCGGTTGTAATAATAGAGACCCATTCCCAGAAACACCACCATTAAGGTTAATAGTATCTCCAGTTAACATAATATTACCCCCTGTAGTATCAGGAGATAATAGACCATCCCAAACCCCGGTAGAGATAGCACCCACAGTAATTTCTATACCAGCATCCAAAGTAATATTACCACCAGATTGTCGTCCGCGCGAGTCGATCGCACCTAAATCAATACTCTCGCTAGTGGTAATCAAAACATCACCACCCTCTCCCCTCACCGAGGAGGTAATAATCCGAGATGGTGTCGTCCCATTATTACTGTCATCCATAATAATCCGACTACCCTGGCTAACAATAGACAAATCACCACCACCTCGAAAGCCAGAAGTATTAACACCCTCCAAAAAAATCTCCCGACTAGCTTCTAGTTGGATATTTCCCCCCACTCCTTCCGCATCAGTAGACCGAGAAGATAGGGAACCCGTGATAATTTGGCGACCACTATTAATAGTAATATTTCCGCCGGATAATCTGCCGTTAGTTTCCAGGTTATTAGTAGTAATTGAACCCTCGCTACTATTGAGAGTAATATCACCGCCCATATTAGAATTGTTAGCCGTAGATATTACCCCGGTATTAATCTGACCAATACCACTAGCAGTGAGATTAACATCTCCGCCACTGGTTCTAATATTCCCGGTAGCAATATTGACACCAAAAATATTGAGATTACCACCTCTAGTTAAGATAGTATCGCCACTGTGCATGATAAAAGAACCCTGACCATCTCCGTTAGCATCAGCGCGGAAAGTCACAGTTCCGGTGGTAGTTCTCAGGTCTAGTTTTTGATTAGATAACTGGTCGATGCGAATATCATTTCGTGCTTCCAGGGTAATATCAGCATCGGCGGCTAAATTTTCCAAGGTGGTTTGGGAGAGGGTATATTCTGCTGGTCCTTGGTCGGCGGTAACTACACCATCAAAGTCGATATTATTATTGGGAGATGCTTCGGAGTCTACAATCCTGATATTTAAAGGGTCTAAAAGTAGGGTTCCTAAGTTACCATCTCCGCCGCGCAAATTGACACTACCATCAACGCTGAGAGTTTCGAGACCGGAGATTTCTACAAACCCTCCCAGGTGTTGTCCTTGTGCGGAAATATTGCCGGAAAATTGGGTATGTCCGTCAGACCAAATAATAATCCTGCCGCCGTCTCCGTTAGTGGTGGCGTTGGCTGCTAGGGTAGAATTATCATCGATGAGGGTATAGATAGCATTAGGAACAGTACCCTGTCCTAGGTAATCACCTCCGATTCTAATTGTGCCGCCGTTATCTGGTGCGGAGGCGTTGATATTAGCACCCCAAATTCCGATACGATCGCCAAAAATGTTAACCTGGGGGGAATGGTTAAAAATAGTGGAGTCGGTGTCAATAGTTCCCGACACAGCCACAACTCCAGGATTAGGAGTAATGGGGGTATTAGAACCAGTTAGTTGTATGCGACCATCAGCTAAAATATTGACTCTGGTGGCATAATTATTATCTCCGCCGGTGAGTAGTTCCGGCAAGGATAGGGGGGTAAGATTAGTTGATAATCCATCAGGGGAGGCGGCTGGACTAACTTCTAAGCTGAGAAGATGTCCGGTTTGGGAAATGCGGAGGATATTTTCACCTTCGACCGCTGCGATGGTAATTTCTCCCCCTGGTGCTACCAGTGACCCGGTATTAATGACAGTTCCCCCCAGTAGGATGATATGTTCTCCCTGGGTAACGGCGAGTTCTCCGGCGTTGACAATACTACCAGGGTTGGTGGCAAAGGCGAAGGCGTTAGGAGTGCCGACTAGGGTAGTATAATCATTATCACCGATCGCATTCATCCAGCGATCGCCAAAACCGATACCATTGGCGGTAGTAGCGGTAAAGGAACCTGGAACATCTAAGCGCGCACCCGCACCGAATAAAATCCCGGCTGGGTTGATTAAAAACAGGTTAGAAGCGCCGCCTGTGACCTGCAAAAGTCCGTTAATGCGGGAAGCATCCCCACCCACCACACGGGTGAGGATGTTTTGGATTTCGGGAGTGGCAATAAAGTTAGCCACAGTGCCGGATTCTACGTTAAAGTGGGTGAAACTGTGGAACAGATTACCCCCATTTCCCGAAAGTTGTCCGCCAGTGATGTTAGTTTGATTTCCCTGTTGATGGGTAACGGTGTTGGTGCTGTTGGGTTCCGGTACAATTGATTGAGCGATCGCTGTTTTATACCGGATATGTAAAAAGTTTTGTGGTATAATGGGGAGGATATCCAGAACTATAAAACTGGCACAGGAAACTGGAATCAGCACTGACCGCAGATGGTTTACTGGGTTCATAATCATCTTCTCCCCTTCCCTCACTGGTTACAAGTTTATGATATCTTCTGTTTTCGCACCCTGTTCCATCTTCAGTCGTGGTAGTTGTACTGTCTCATTGACTCACCCATGCGGTTAATTGGCTTAACAGGTGGTATTGGTACGGGTAAAACCACTGTTTCTAACTATTTGGCTGCTACCCATAAACTACCAATATGGGATGCGGACGTTTATTCTAGGTTGGCGGTAGAACCTAACTCACCTGTTCTCAATACTTTGGCGGTTCGCTACGGCTCAGATTTACTCTACTCCGATGGTAGCTTAAATCGAGCCAAGTTGGGGGATATTATTTTTAATAGCTTAACGGAAAGGCAATGGGTGGAAAGTCAAATTCACCCTTTTGTGCGCGATCGCTTTCTGGAAAAACGGCAAGAACTAGAAAAACAGTCTCATTTAGCAGAACCCACGGCGGTTTTAGCGATTCCTCTGCTATTTGAAGCGAATATGACTGATTTGGTCACGGAAATTTGGGTGGTTTACTGTTCACTGTCAACCCAAAAACAGCGACTTATCCAACGACATGGATCTTCCCTAACTCCTACACAAATCCAAGCTAGAATTGATAGCCAAATGCCTTTGAGCGAAAAATGTCAGCGGGCGGATGTTATCATAGACAATTGTGGCAGTCTACAGCACTTGTATCAACAGTGCGATCGAGCCTTAACAGGGGAAAGGGTTTAACTCTGAGTTAACCCCACCCCTGCTTATGGTGTTAGTTCACCGAGTCAGTAGCGGTCGCTAGTTCTGTGGAACCTTTACCGCGTCGGCGAGTTAAGCTATTAAATAGCATAATTCCGATCGCTTTTACCAAATTGCCTTCGAGTTCATTAAACATTTTCATGTTCATTCCGAAAGCATCATTAGCTTCCTCAACAATGCGATCGGCTGTTTCCTGGTCAATCGGCAAATCATTCATGATCTGACGGTAATTGTTCTTAAATTCCTTCTCATCAGGAATTTCGTTAAACTCATAAAATTGAGTTCCTTGACCGTCGGATAAATTCATCGCTGTTTGAGCAATACCTTTCAGGATTTGTCCTCCCGAAAGGTCTCCCAAATAACGGGTGTACAGGTGAGAAATCAACAACGCCGGCTCCCGCTCCGAAATCTCTCTAATTCTAGCCACATAAGCCTGAGCAGCTTCGGAGGGCTGAACTTCCTCCCGCCAGTTGCTACCATAGTAGAACAATAAATCCTGCTCAATAGCAGACTTGCGGTTTAATTCGGGAAAATATAGTTTCGAGAGGATGGGGTGATTTTTATGGCGATCCATTTCCTCTTCCATTGCCGTATAGACAAAGTAGAGATTCCCGGCTAATTTCCGATAGGAGGTTTTTTCAACTGTCCCTCTTAAAAAGCATTTGATAAAACCCACATTTTCCGCCATAGTGTGGGACTTTTTGGTTCCTTCGCGCAACTGGGTGGCTAGGTTAACACTCATAGTAAATTTATTTGATTTTGTTAGCGAGATTTTACAGCAGGTGTATTATCCTGGGGAAACGGCTAATTATACCGCCCGATTTTCTACCTTAAACCTATTTGCTTAAAAATAGTGTTAAGAATTGTCACAGATACTAGACAGGAGAGATTGAAGCTACCAGAAACCCCTGCTTAGAGGAAAATTTGACTGATAGCAATTTTGCCACTGAAACAAACATCTACATCTGTGCCAGGGGTGCGATCGCGTTGACCATAATCTCCGATATATTGGTATTGTTCCCCATTCACCTGATATTTAGTCGGAAGGGGGTCACAGGAGGGGGAACAGAAGACCATTTCCGGGTCTGCTTCTTCTGGCTGTAGATAGGGAAGATTGACATTCCAGAAACTGCGCGGTAAACAAGGTTGATTAAGCAGGTTTTCCAGGACGGCTTGGGTGAGGCGAGTTGCGCGTTTCCAGTCCGCTGGTTTACCGCCTTTTCGATACTGAGAAATAGCAATAGCCGGAATGCCATGTATAGCGGCTTCTCTGACGGCGGCTACAGTCCCAGATATGTAGGTATCAACACCTAAATTACCCCCGGCATTAATACCTGAGAGAACCCAGGACAAATCTGGACATAAATGGCTAATGGCCAGGCGAACACAATCAGCAGGAGTTCCGGCGATCGCATAATGAGTAGGAGAACGGCGTGATATATTAATAGGGGTAGCCGTGGTTACTTGATGACCACAGCCGGAAAGGTGATCGCGGGGAGCGACCCAAAGGCAGGGACGATTTAGGGCCGCCGATAAGGCTTTAATTCCAGGTGCATCAATCCCATCATCATTAGTTAATATAATTGTCATATTTAGGAAGTCAGGTTGCCGTCCCTACATTTTAACCGACCAAGTGCCGAAGATTAAGCGACGTAGGGGATAAAAATTGACCGAGACGCTGCTTTTCTGCTCAGGTCATTTAAGATGGTTGCTATCAGATTATTGACGTTTTTCGCAGTAGTCAAATAATGATTTCGTGCTAATTGAAAACCCAGGGAGCGACAACTGACCGGGAATTCTGATTGAATTAGGATGACGGGAATATCAGCGGTTTTCTGATTTTGCTGTAACCTACGAATAAATCGATCCGTATTGCGATCGCTCAAATTTAAACTACTGATAATGATATGCGGTTCTATTTCTTTGGCGATTTGCGCCCCCCAACTTCCGCCTTCAGCACAGATAATATTAAACTCTTCTAAGGCGATCGTATCCTCTAAGGTCGAGTTAAACTCCTGGCTTTCTTCCACCCACAAAATATTAAATATCATGATTTTATCCTCTTTAAAAATGTATTCACCAATCAGAGTGCGACACCGATTTAATCATCTAAATCCTCACAATCTTATTGATAGAGGACATCAGGAATAATTAACATTCAGAGGGTGATTAATGAGAAAACCACGATATCACTGCCAATTATCTACCCCACGACCCCAGGATATTAACCAATAGCTTTTACTAACCAGTCCCATACAAGTTAATTCACCGGCGATCAGGCTTTTAGTTCCCCCAGAGTCCGTTGTTTTGACCTCTATCACAACTATCTACTCAATATACACAGCAATTGTGAAGATTATGTGATCAAAAACCCAATTTTTCTATAAATATGTTAGACTCTAGGCATCAGGCCCGTTGTTCAAGATAGCCATGCTATTAGCCGCAGGGATGCGGAACTGCCCAAACTCCCCTGCCAGGCTATATTGATGAGGGTCTTAGGTATTATCGTGATTGTGTATGGGGATCTGAATACAAAACTCTGAACCCATACCCATTTCTGATGTACAGTTTAACTTTCCTTTGTGCAAATCGACGACAATTTGATAGCTAACGGATAGACCCAACCCAGTCCCCTGACCCACAGGCTTGGTGGTGAAGAAAGGGTCAAAAATGCGCGATCGCAACTCTTCAGGTATACCCACTCCATTATCAGCAATGCGAATAAATGCCAGCTTATTTTTATGTAAACCCGTAGTAATTGTCAGTGTAGGTTGCTTAGAAGATTCCTGAGATGCCGGGTTTTTTAGGGCATCAATAGCATTATTAAAGATATGCAAAAACACCTGATTGATCTGACCAGCATAGCACTCAATTTTAGGCAAATCACCGTAATTTTTAATCACCATTATTTCCCGCTGTTTCGGTAATAGTCTTAGGCGACTCTTGAGGATCATCAAAGTGCTATCAATCCCCTGATGAATGTCTACTTCCTTAATTTCCGACTCATTCAATCGGGAAAAAGTTTGCAGAGAGTTAACAATTTCCTGAATCCTTCTAGCGCCATTCTGAATAGAATTAATCAACTGAGGAATATCAGTAATTAAAAAATTGAGATCAATCTCTTCGATTAATTCTGTAATCGCTAATGGTGGTTCTGTATAATATTGTCGATAGGATTCAATTAGCAACAGTAAATCTTGGGTATATTCTTCCAGGTGAGACACATTACCAACAATAAATCCCACCGGATTATTAATTTCATGAGCCACCCCCGCCACCATTTGTCCTAAGCCAGACATTTTCTCACTCTGAATTAGTTGGGTTTGGGTGCGTTTGAGTTTAACTAAGGCTTTTTCTAGTTTCTCGGTCTGTTGTTGGAGGTGAATTTCCGCCCGTTTGCGCTCAGTAATATCCATAATCGTCCCAAACAGGCTGACAATTTGGTTATCGTGATTCAAAATGGCTTTAAACTTAACATGAACATAGCTAACTGAGTTGTCATCCCTGAGAATTCGGGCTTCTACCTGACAAGCAGTTCCATTATTGCGAGTTTCTGCGAGGGCTTTCTCAATCAATGGTCTATCTTCGGGGTGATAGCATTGCAGACATTCATCTACGGAAGGCATACCCAAGGTCTGGTCTAAGCCCAAAATCCGAAATACCTCGTCAGACCAAGTAATTTCTCCGGTCTCGAGATCCAATTCCCAATTACCAATATGGGCTAATTCCTGGGCTTCCTGAAGATCGGAGGTGATTTCCCGCAGGTTAGCTTCTGCCTTTTTCCGGGCTGTAATATCAGTTAAAGATGCTACAGCACCCAAAATATTACCCTGACCATCTTTGATAGCACTAGCGCGCAGTAACACCTGAAAGACACGGTTATTTTTAGCCCGGTGTTCGACTTCACCCACCCAGTTTTTACCTTGGCTAATTTCGGCAAAAATTTGAGCGGGAATTTGCGGGTCAGTATAAGCCCCAGATATCCCCCCAAATACTTGGTTAAATTCTTCTGGGGTTTCACACCCAAACATCTCGGAAAAGGCGGGATTTTGATAAAAGTGATTCCACTGTGCATCAGCCATAGCGATCGCATCACTAGAACTTTCCACAGCCTGTTTATAAAGCATTAAGGTAGCTTCAGCCTGTTTGCGATCGGTAACATCACGGCAAATACACACCACCCCAGCCACACTTTTAGTTAGAGACATCTCCTGAATGAAGAAACTACCATCTTGGCGACGACTGCGGAGTTCTCCTTGCCATTCATTTTCGGCCGCAAATACGGGAGAGACTTCTCGCTGGATATATTCTATCTCATCCTCATCATATAATTCCTGCCAAGTTTTGCCTAAAATATCTTCAGTTTTGCTGTAGCCGAACATTTCTAAATAGGCACGGTTAACATAGGTAAATACTCCCTGGGAAGTTTGCAAGGCGATACCGTCGGTGCCCGCTTCAATGGCGGCGAGTCGTTGTTTGAGTAGTTCCTCTTGTTGCAGGCGATCGCCAATATCATCTAATATTCCCAAAAGCCCGACTATATTTCCCTGGTGATTATCAAGGGGAATTTTGGTAGTTTCGACCAGAATTTCTGCCCCAGTCACTAGATGGCGAGTTCCTCTGAGCTTTATTTGAGGCGATTTTGAGGACATCACTTGGCGATCTAATTCCTGATACAATTTAGCCTCTTGAGGAGTCCAGGGTAAATCATGATCAGTTTTACCGACAATTTCCCTGGGGTGTTGTAATCCGGCTTTCTCCGCAAATTGACGGTTACATCCCAAATAAACAGAGTCACAGTCTTTCCAAAAAATCGCTTGGGGAACATAATCAATTACCATCTGTAACAGGTGGTGACAATTTATGAAATTGGACTGATTGGTAATTTTCTGCTGATCTAATTGTTGCCTCAGACTTTCATTTTCTTGTTGCAGTTGCACTACATGACGACGTAATTCGGCAAGTTCGTACAGATGGTTGGTTGGTTCAGTTTCTGAACAATCACAAGCGTGATTAGATAAGCTATCGTTAACGGTCAAATCTACACCTGATATAGACCCATTTTCATTGTCGGACATTGGATTTTCCCTTGATTTCATCGGCGACCTAAATTCGCACCCACCCTCTATCGCATCTGGTCTTGAGAAAATTATAGCTTGAGTCCTGAAAAAATATAGCTGTTCTGAGATTAAACCAAAATATTTTTTAGTCAAGCCTCCCCTCGGGGGGCATCCCCAATTTCCCCGCAGTTATATCCGCGAATTTGAAGGAAAACCTGATTTTAACTGCACAACATTTAGCTTTATATCTACCCTAGGAGGTAGGTAATTTAGCAACTGCTTCTAGCTTTGTTGAGTATCAAAAGGGGTAAGCTAGGCTGGCGTGGGGTTTGCACGCGGGCGGCTCGTAATGCTTCTGCTACCCATGTATTACAATGTCTAAGAAGGGAATAAACACCTTTGGCTTCATAAAAACTGTCTCTGATACCATAACCATAGCCTATTCTGATGGGCTTTCCGGCGGAGTCAAGTCTAAAGGAATTTTGCAGAAAATCGACTAATTTTAAGTAATTATCCTCACTGATATTAAGGGGTTGTAAATCTTGTGCTACTGGGAGGGTCTGATATACTTGAACTCGCAACACTGATGGAGTAGGTAGAAATAATGCTTTGAGGGCGGTTGGTAATTGCAAATCGGCGAAGGTGGGAGATTCTAGGTAAACTTGGCGATCGCCCCAACCCAGGGCTAGATATCGATAATTCCCAGCGGTTTGTTTACCGATTTCTGATAATTCCATAAACTGATGCCAGTCAAATACTGAGGTTTCCACTGGCACGAAGATATCAGTATGCAATATATTACCGGTTATATGAATGGTTATATCACAGTTTTTTTGAGCAGGTAAAATCCAGAAGTAAGGCAGGAATAATGGCAGGATTACAACTATCACAAATGCCAGGATAGTGATGATTTTATATTTAGCTTTTCCGGGGAGTTTTAGCTTAGATATATTCACTATGAAGGGCTTGATTTTGGGGGGAGTTGATTAATGCTTGAGGGGGCGCGAAAAAGGGGCGTGAGTAAATCACACCCCATAATTGTACTGTCCTAAACTGGAATTGAGGTCAAGCTATTTGATAGCAACCACTTCTGATTCTGTGGGTTGTTCGGCTTCGATCGCAGTATTTTCGGTAATGATGTCATCATTAAGATCCAGGGAACCGCCAGGGGCTTCTGGGTGTTGGGTAGAAATAGCCATCCGGCGATAGGCATAAGCCCCACCAGCGGCACCAGCGGCAGCCAACCCAGTGACACCAGCAATGGCAGCGATCGCTTTATAGTCGGATTTAAAAAGGCTCATATTATGCCAGAAAGAGGTCAACTTAGTAGTTGCAGCCCCTTCAGTAGCTTGACCTTTGCTGCTGAACACACAAGCGGTAGCCGCAGTAGTAGCCAAGGAAACGGTGGCGATCGCCATAGCAGATGCTAGTACAGAAAGTCGCTTCATGTTTAATGAGTGTGATAAGAGTGGTCTACAAAACATTAGCTAGATATGTTAGCAGCTAATTTTGATTTTGGGTGGTATCAAATTTGGCAAAATCAGAAAAAATCAGTAATTTTGCCTTGTTGAACCATGAGAATTTGGCTTTGCTGCAACCACTGATGGTCAAAAGCACCTAAATGGGTAGTAGTAATCAGAGTTTGAAATCGCTCAGAGATGGCTTGTAGAAGCTGATTTTGGCGATGGGGGTCAAGTTCTGCCAATACATCGTCCAACAGAAGTAAGGGGGGTTCACCGATGACGGACTCAATTAGTTGCAATTCCGCCAACTTGAGGGCTAAAACTAAAGTCCGCTGCTGACCGGATGATCCATATTGACGGGCGGGAGTTTGGTTAATGGTAAAAATGACATCATCACGGTGGGGACCCACTAGAGTCAACCCTTGAGAACGTTCGGCGATCGCCCGGGTGCTAATTTTTGTCAAAAATGCCTGTTGTACCTGTTCAGGAGGCCACCGAGACCACCTCTGTTGTGGTTTACAAGGGGGTTCAATGTTAGGCTGATAGGTGATATTGAGGGTTTCCCTACTGCCACTAATACTTTGATGCCACATCCTAGCTAAAGGTTCGAGCCTTTCAATGACGCGATCGCGGCGACGCAGTACCCGCGCCCCAGTGACTGCTAATTGAGCATCCCAAACCGCCAATTCTTCGGGGGTAGTTCCTCCCATGGGTCCCCGTCTTAACAAAGCATTACGTTGTCGCAACACCTGGTTATATTGATCTAACATATAGGCATAAACTGGTTCTAGTTGAATCAGAAGCCGATCAAGCCAGTGGCGGCGTTCAGCAGGACCACCGCGCACAAGATCCAAATCCAGACTAGAAAACTGGACAACATTAAGGATACTGAGAAAATCAAGATGACGTTTGACCGATTGACCATTGATAGCAACCGTCCGGCGACCTTGACTCCGCAAAGTCAAAGCGAGGTCAAGTGTGCTACTATCACGCTCAAGGGTAGCAGTAATTTGGGCGATAGCATGATTGTCCAAAACCAGATCGCGATCGCGATTAACCCGATGACTTTTGAGGGTAGACAGCAATTCGACGGCTTCGAGTAGATTGGATTTGCCTTGAGCGTTGTTGCCCACTAAAATAGTTTTGGGAGCATCAAACGCCACGTCTTGAGCTTCGTAGTTGCGAAACTGTCGGAGATGTAGCGTTTTCAGGTACATAGAGTCAGGAGAAAAAAAGATCCGGTGCTTAATTGTCTCATCTAACCAGATGAATTCTTTCTGCTACCACATCAGGGACGATCTTCACTATGTTATCTTAGGGCTAAACTTGAGCAAACGTGCTATATCTAATCCATAATCCCGATACATCGAGTCAGGTAACTTATGAGTTAATGCGCGGTGTCAATACCATCGGGCGTAGCCGGGATAATAGTATCTGTATTACAGATATGAGTCTGTCCCGACAACACGCCGTGATTGAGGTTCAGAACAACCGGGTGACTGTTAGCGATCGCAACAGCAGTAATCATGTCTTTGTCAATGAAGCCATGATCCAAAATTGTGAACTGAAAAATGGAGACCTACTGCGCTTGGGGAGGGTGGTTTTAAAATTCGTCACCTCCGGTATCGCCACCTCGAAAAAGTCGCCCCACATGGAGCGATCGCCTACGGCTGTAGTTACCCAGTTTTATCCCCGTTCAGATATGATTGGGATGCAGGATTTATTGGAACCCGAAGAACGAGATCGTCACTCGGTTCTGAATCTTCGCTCCTCCGATACCCATTTACGAGCCGTAGATAAACTCAAAATCTTATTAGATGTTAGTAAACAATTATCATCCCCAGAACCCACCAATAAACTACTTGATAAAATCCTAGATTTACTGTTTAAAATTATGGGGATTGATCGCGCAGCAATTTTATTAGTAAATAACATAACTAAAGCAATAGAAGAAAAAGCAGTTCGTTATCGTTCTCAAGTGTTAGAGGATGAATATTTTTATAGTAAAAGTATTACTAATACAGTCCTAGAAACTGGGAACGCCATCTTAACTTCAGATGCCCATGTAGACGAGCGTTTTCAGGATTCTGAGTCAATTCTTTACCAAGCTATTCATGCTTCCGTGTGCGTTCCTCTGAAACCCAGAGATAAAGTAATTGGGGTTTTGTATGTAGATAATCTATCCATGTCTGATGTTTATTCTAATGAAGATGTGGAGTTTTTAAGCACTTTAGCCAATCAAGCTGCCATTGCGATCGACAACGCCGAACTGCGCCAAAAAATGCAGGAAGAAGCGGTAATGCGTAACAAACTAGAGCAATTTTTTGCTCCGGCGGTGAGTCGCAAACTACGGGAAGAAGGCAAACTAGAAATTATCGAAGCTGAAGTTACCGCCTTATTTTCTGATATTACTCGCTTTACGCAAATGTCTTCTCGCCTGGAACCTCGCCAAGTTATCTCTATGTTGAATGAATACTTTAAAGTGATGGTGGAGGATATTGTGTTCCCCTATCAAGGAACCTTAGAAAAATATATCGGTGATGCTTTAGTAGCTGTGTGGGGGGCTCCCTACGCCCGCAAAGATGATGTCGAAAGAGCAGTTAAAGCCGCCATTGATATGCAATGGGCTGTCCGTCGCATGAACGATCGCTGGACTAAGGATTATGCGGAACCTTTGCAAATTCACATAGGCTTAAATACTGGAATTGTAGCAGCCGGAAATATTGGTTCAGACCGATTAATTCAATACGCCCATATTGGTGATACTATGAACGTCGCCAGCCGTATTTGTAGTGCTGCCCAAGCTGGAGAAATTATGATTTCTGAAAGTACATTTAAGCAACTGAGCGACCATAGTTTCCCCCTGGAAAAAATGCCCCATATTCGAGTGAAAGGTAAGGATCAAGCCCTCCAGCTTTACCGTCTTCATTGGGAAGAAGTTCATACCATTTCCCTATAATCTGGCGACTATTACCCGTTGATATGACCGGGGACGAACTCACAAAGCGCCTATATCCCCCCTATTAGGGCGATCGCTTTGAGTGGGTGGGTGGTAATCGTGGGTTAGGGCGGGTGCAGCTAGTGGGCTGGTTTTTCTCATGGTATATCTAGCACCCGCCCCTACTGGCGGTGGGAATCGTGGGTTAGGGCGATCGCTTTGAGTGGGTGGGTGGTAATCGTGGGTTAGGGCGGGTGCAGCTAGTGGGCTGGTTTTTCTCATGGTATATCTAGCACCCGCCCCTACTGGCGGTGGGAATCGTGGGTTAGGGCGATCGCTTTGAGTGGGTGGGTGGTAATCGTGGGTTAGGGCGATCGCTTTGAGTGGGTTGGTTTCTCTAAGGGCATATCTAGCACCCGCCCCTACATGGGCGATACTACTGGTTAGGTTAGGTTAGGGCGATCGCTTTGAGTGGGCTGGTTTCTCTAAGGGCATATCTAGCACCCGCCCCTACACAGCCGCCCCGACTCTATATTTCTGTCGCCTCCCCTGGGTGAACTACCCCACCCTGCCGTTGGCGAGGATGGGGCTTCCTGATTCAACGGGAACTGCATCTAACAAAACTGATGTTTTG